>NZ_POUD01000200.1 GCF_003236395.1 Nonomuraea aridisoli
GTGGTGGTCAGGGGGTGGGGAGCAGGTTTTCGTAGTACGGCTTCATTGTCGGGTGGTAGGCGTCGAAGGTCTGTGGGGGAGAGCCGTCGTGGGAGGCGGTGAGCAGGTCGAGGTAGTACTCCCAGCCGGGGCCGATGTCGCCGATCCCGTCGGCCGTCTCCAGGTGCTGGACGAACCGCAGCTCCGTCGTGCCGCCGGCCTCGCGCAGCAGCAGCTCGACGTGCCAGGCGCCGAACTCGTCCAGCGACGAGAGGGCCAGCCGCCGGGGCGGTTCGCAGGCGTCGATGCGCAGGTCGTACCACGGCTGCTGCTCCTCGTACGACATCCGGACCCGGACGGTGCGGCCGGGAGCGGGCTCGCCCTCCCACGGCCCGAACCAGCGGGCCGTGCGCTCCGGCTCGGTGATGCTCGCCCACACGTCTTCGACGGGCGCGCGGAACGTGCGGGTCAGGACGAGGTCGCAGCCGTCGTCCGTACGGAACAACCGGCCCGTGGGGATGGGGCTCATGCCGTGCTCTCCTTTCCGCCGTCCGCGGCGCCGCCGGGACGGCGGCGCTCGCGGCGCGTCCGGTGCACTTCGGTCTCCAGCGCGTCGAGGCGGTGCTCCCACCCGGAGGGCCGCGCGAACTGCGCGAGCCAGCCGGCGAGCTCGGCGAACGGCCCCGGGTCGAGCGTGTAGAGGCGCCTGCGCCCGGCGAGCTCCGCGCGCACCAGGCCGCTCTCCCTGAGCACCCGCAGGTGCCGGCTCACGGCCGGCCTGCTGATCGCGAACCGCCCGGCGATCTCGCCGGCGGACATCGGCCCGGACCTGAGCATCACGAGGATCTCCCGCCGCACCGGATCGGCGATCGCCCCAGCCGTCTCGTCCACCCAGAAAGCGTAACCCAACGGTTACGCATTACGCCAGAGCTGCCGGAATTCCTGGAGCCCCTGCTTCCGGCCCGCACCCGGCGACCGATGATTTGCGGCACTGTTGCAAGCCGTGTGGAGAAAAGCCGTGTGGAGAAAACACGAAACCCCGGCGGGCCCGAAGGCCGACGAGCCGTTCGAGTACCTGCCGCTCTCGACCGAGGAACGCCGCCCGATGCTGGCCGCGTCCCTGCTCCTGCTGATCCTCGGCGGCCTCGTCACGACCGCCGTGGTGAAGATGCAGGCGGACGCCGGTGGCGGGACGACCGCGCAGCGCGCCGAGGCGAGCCCCCCGGCGAGCGGCAGCGCCCGCGTCGGCCTGGAGCTCGAACCGGGCCGGTTCCCCTACGGCCTGCAGTCCGGAGCCCGGGTGCGCATCGTGCACACCCCGGGCTCCGGCACCGGCGGCGCCGCCGTCCGCCAGGGCCGGGTGCTCGCGGACGACGCCCGGGTGGACAGCGTGGACTCGCCGCGGCGAACCGGCCACGCGCGGATGACGGTGATAGTGGACAGCGCGCTGTCGCCGGACATCGCCGTGTACGCGTCGAAGGGCGAGATCGCCGTCATCGACCTGCCCGCCCGCAAGGTCCGCGCCACGGGGTGACCGTACGGGTTACGACGTGGTCTCGCGCCAGCGGTTGGTGATGGGCAGGCGGCGGTCGCGGCCGAAGTTCTTCGGCGTGATCTTCGGCCCCGGCGGATACTGCCGCCGCTTGTACTCCGCCAGGTCCACCAGCCTGATCACCCGTGTCACCAGCGCGGGGTCGTGCCCGGCCGCGATGAGCTCCTGCGAGCCCATGTCCTTCTCCACGTAGTCGTCGAGCAGCCGGTCGAGCACCTCGTAAGGCGGCAGGGAGTCGGTGTCGCGCTGGTCGGGCCGCAGCTCGGCGCTCGGCTCCTTGGTGATCGAGTTCTCCGGGATCGGCCGCTCGGCCTGCAGCAGGAAACCGGGCCGGGTGTGGGCGTTGCGCCAGCGCGCCAGCTCCCACACCATCGTCTTCGGCACGTCCTTGATCGGCGCGAAGCCGCCGGCCGAGTCGCCGTAGAGGGTGGAGTAGCCGGTGGCCAGCTCGCTCTTGTTGCCCGTGGTCAGCACCAGGTGGCCGTGCTGGTTCGACAGACCCATGAGGATCATGCCGCGCACCCGCGCCTGGAGGTTCTCCGCCGCCAGGCCCGACAGCTCGATCTCCTTCTCGTACGCGTTGACGATGTCGGCGATCGGCACGATCTGCGACGTGACGCCCTGCCGGCGCACCAGTTCCTCGGCGTCGGCCAGCGAGTGGTCGGAGGAGTAGCGCGAGGGCATGAGCACGACGTTGACGCGCGAGGGGCCGATGGCGTCGGCGGCGATCGTCGCGGTCAGCGCCGAGTCGATGCCGCCCGACAGGCCCAGGATGACCGACTGGAAGCCGTTCTTGGCGACGTAGTCGCGCACCGCGAGCACCAGCGCGGAGTAGACCTCGCCGTGCGGGTCGAGCGCCTCGGCGACGCGGGCGGGCGCCGGCTCGTACGCCGCGAGCGGCTCAGGCGACAGCACCAGGCGGTCGACCGTAATGGTGGTGCCGTCGCCCGCGTCGTAGGGGAAGGCGCCGGGCTCGGCGTCCGACACCGGCAGGCCGTCGAGGTCGACGACCAGCAGCTCCTCCTCGAACTGCGCGGCCCGCGCCACCAGCTCGCCGGTGGCGTCGACCACGAGGGAGTCGCCGTCGAAGACCAGCTCGTCCTGCCCGCCGACCTGGTTGACGTAGACGAGCGCGCACCCGGCCTCACGGGCCCTGCGCCCGCACAGCTCCAGCCGTACGTCGTCCTTCTCCTTCTCGTACGGCGAGGCGTTCGGCGACACCAGCAGCCCGGCGCCGGCGCGGCCCACGACGGAGACGGGGCCGCCCTCCCGCCACAGGTCCTCGCACACCGCGATGGCGATGTCCACGCCGTGCAGCCGGAAGATCGGCAGTCGGTCGCCGCGCACGAAATAGCGGTACTCGTCGAACACGCCGTAGTTCGGCAGGTGGTGCTTGGCCGTCCTGGTGACCACCTCGCCGCGGTGCAGCAGCGCGGCCGCGTCGAGCGGGGCGCCCTTGGGCTGGCCCACGCGGGGCGCGAGGCCGGCGCGGTCGACGTAGCCGACCACCACGGGCAGGTCGCCGAGCCCCTCGCGATGCAGTCTGCGCGCCACCTCCTCCAGCGTCCGGATGCTGGCGTCCACGAAGGACGTGCGCAGCACGAGGTCCTCGACCGGGTAGCCGGTGAGGAACATCTCGGTGAAGACGGCGAGGTGGGCCCCGCGTTCGGCGGCGTCGCGGGTCCACGCGACGAGCTTGTCCGCGTTGGAGCTCAGGTCGCCGACGGTCGGATTGGTCTGGGCCAGGGCGATGCGCAGTTGTGCCACGCGATAAGCCTAGTATGTCCAGATTTTTATCGTCAAAGCGACGAAAAGTCTGCTATTTCCCGCTTGACGCTCCAGGCGTGACAAGTCCGGACTCGTACGCGGCCATCACGAGCTGCGCCCGGTCCACCAGCTCCAGGTGCTCCAGCAGCGCCTTGACCACCAGGCTCACCTCCTCCTCCGGCAGCGCGAGCGTCTGCCCGATCTGCCGGTTGCTGAGCCCCCGCGCGACGAGTTTCAGCACGTCGAGACGGTCGTCGGTGAGCCCGGCCAGCGCCGGCGGGACCGCCGGATCGGCCCGCCCGGCGAACGCCGCGATCAGCCGGGTGGTGACCGCCGGGTCGATGAGCGCGTCGCCGGCCGCCGCCGCCCTGATCGCCGCCAGGTACTGCTCAGGCGGCGACGTCTTCAGCACGAACCCGCTCACGCCCGCCCGCAGCGCCGCGTACAGATTCTCGTCACTGCCGAACGTGGTCATCATGACGACCTTCGGCGGCTTCGGCTCGGCCAGGATCCGGCGCGCGGCGGCCAGGCCGTCCAGGCGCGGCATCTGGATGTCGAGCAGCACCACGTCGGGCCGCGTCTCGCGCACCCGCGCGATGGCCTCCTCGCCGTCGGCGGCCTCACCCGCCGTCGCCACCCCGGGCTCGGCCTCCAGTACGGCACGCAGCCCCGCCCGCACCACGGCCTGGTCATCGGCCACCAGCACACGCAGCTCCGACCCGGAAGATGGCCCAGAAAGAGAGGAAGACACGGCCGGCGGCGGCTCGTCCAGCCGCTGGGCCAGCATGTCGGCCTCCAGCCGCTTCAGCCCGGCCGTCAGATCCAGGCCCAGCTCGTCCCGCCACACCGCGCGCGCCCTGCGCAGCGCCGCCAGCGCGTCGCCCTGGCGTCCCATCCGGTAGAGCGCCACGGCGAGCAGCCGCCAGGCCTCCTCGCGCAGCGGGTGCGCGGAGGCGTGCGCCTCCAGGTCGGCGACCAGCGCGGTGGCGCGGCCGAGAGCGAGCCCGGCGCCGGCCCGGCGTTCGACGGCGATGAGCCGCAGCTCCTCCAGCCGTCCCGCCTCCGTCACGGCCCAGCTCAGCTCCCCGAACTCGGCCAACGCCGGCCCCCGCCACAGCCCGAGCGCGGTCTCCATGCCCGCCCACACCTGCGCCGGCGTGCCCTCGGACTTCACCAGCTGCTCGAAGCGCCAGGCGTCCACCTGCTCGGTACGGGCCCGCAGCGCGTACCCGGGCGGCGCGGAGACCAGCACCTCGGCCTCCTCCCGGGGCGCGCGCCCGGGTTCGAGCGCGCGGCGCAGCCGGGAGACGTACCCCTGGATCGTGGACAGCGCCTGCGCGGGCGGGTTGCCCGGCCACAGGTCGTCGATGAGGGCGTGCACGGGCACGGCGTGCCCGCCGGCGACGAGCAGGCGCGCGAGCACCGCCCGTTGCCGCTGGCCGCCGAGGTCGAGTGGGGCGCCGCCGGACCAGGCATGGAACGGTCCGAGCGCGGTGAAGGTCAGCATGTCAGGCGTAACTGTAGAGGGAGAACGCATCCCGGCATATGGCGAAATTTCACAGCGGGAGCTCCGCGTGCACCACGGTTCCCCCTCCCTCGGCGTCCCGTACGACGCAGGTGCCGCCGAGCTCGGCGGCCCGCTCCCGCATCGAGCCGAGCCCGACGCCCGGCCGCGCGTCCGGCGGGATCCCGGCGCCGTCGTCGGCGACGGTCACCCGCAACCGGTCGTCGCGCCGCAGGGTGATGGTGACGCGGGTGGCGCCGGAGTGCTTGCGCGCGTTCGTCAGCGCCTCCTGCACGATCCGGTACGCGGCCACCTCGGCCGCCGCGGGCAGCCCCGACAGGTCGCCGCTGACCTCGACCGGCGTGCCGGCCAGCTCCTCGACGGCCCCGGCCAGGCCCAGCTCGTCGAGCGCCGGCGGGCGCAGGCCGTACACGAGTTGCCTGATGTCGCCGGTCACCGCGTCCATGCCGGCGCGCAGCCCGGCCAGCAGCCGGTCGGCGTGCTCGGGCGAGCCGCGCACGGCCAGCCGCGCGGTGTTCACGGCCATGGCCATGCCGGTGAGCGACTGGCCGAGCCCGTCGTGCAGGTCGCGGCGCAACCGCCGGCGTTCCTCCTCGCGCGCGGTCAGGATGCGCTCGCGCGAGCGCTGCAGCGCGGCGGTCAGCCGCACGGCGTGCGCCGCGTCGGCGATGTACGGGGTCAGCGTGGCGATCACCCGCTCGTCGTGCGCGGCCGGGAACCTGCGCCGGTCGGTCGGCCCGACCAGCAGCAGCCCGACCGGCTCCCCGTGCCACACCAGCGGGATCGTCCTCGCCGGCGCGCCGATGCCGCCCGAGGTGGTGGTCGTGCCGTCCAGCTCCACCGCCACGCCCGTCACCGACAGGCCCTCGCGCAGCGTCTCCAGCGTGGCCAGCAGCCCGTGCACCGGGTCGGCGTGTTGCAGGCGGTGCCGCAGCCGCCCGGCCAGCGCCTCCGGAACGCCGGTGCTGCCGTACAGCAGGCGGTCCACGCCGCGCTGCAGCACCCGCCGCATCGGCTGGAACGCGGCCCCGGCGAACACCGCCGCCGCGACCCCCGCCACCGGGTCCACCGCCGACAGGAACAGGCTGGAGGCGGCGCTCGCCGCGACGTACACGCCGGTCATGACGATCGCGAGGCCCGTGCCCACCAGCGCCCTGCTGATCAGCGTGTCGATGCCGAACAGCCGGTGACACAGCACCGCCACCGCGATCGCCGCCGGGATCAGCGGGATGAACAGCGTGGCCACCCACCAGACCGGATCGCCCAGCATCCAGGGGACGAGCAGCCCGGGCAGCGCCACCAGCAGCCACAGCAGCTGCCGCCGCTCCACCGCGTCGCCGCGCAGGAACCGTACGGCGAGCGAGAGGAACGCCAGCGCCATCGCCGCCGACACCATCCAGTGCGCCGGCTCCCTGAACGCCTTCTGCCCGCCGAGCACCGCGGCCCAGTCGAGGGCCATCCCGAGCACGGCGAGCCCCACCACCCAGCGCCAGCGCCTCGACAGCAGCCGGCCGGTGGGATACAGGAGCGGGAGCAGCACGCCGAGGGTGAGCTGCAGGACGTTCCAGGTGAGGTTGACGAAGGGGCGCCAGGCGAGGGGCGGGTCGCCGTACAGGTGGTGGTGGAGATTGGCCGCCAGGATCCCGGCCGCGGCGCTCAGCCCGCCGGCGCACAGCAGCCACCCGATCACCAGTCGCGGCCTGCTGTGGACCAGGATCGCCCCGAAGACCGGGAACGCCGTGCCCGCCATGTCCTCCGGAGCGAACGGCAGCGGCGTGTACGGCGACGGCGGCAACTGCGCCGTCACCCAGATGTTGGCCAGCTCGCACACCACGGCGACCGTGGCCATCCCGATCGCCACGCCCCGCGCCTGCCCCGCGTGACGCATCGCACCCCGCCCTTCCACCCCCTACTGGGGCGAAAAATTATCGGGCGGCTGCCAACGTGCGATCAAAATTTTCTCAACGCGCCCCGGGCGCGCCGGTCAGCGGCGTCTGATGGCGGGGCCGAGCAGGAGCATGCCGACGGCCGAGAGGACGCCGATGCCGCCGATCGTGAACCACAGCGTGCGCGGGCCGATCTCCAGCAGCGCGCCGCCCATCAGCGGCGCCAGCACCGCCGACAGCGACCAGGCGAACCCGAACAGCCCCGAGTACCGCCCCCGCAGTTCGGCGGGCGCCAGCGCGGCCACGACGGCCCCCGGGATGCCGGCCGTGATGATCTCCCCGGCCGTCCACACCGCGATCGTCGCCGCGAGCCCGAGCACGCTGGTCACGAACGCGGTCATGGCGAACCCGGCCCCCATGATCGCCAGCCCAAGGGCGAGCGTCCGCGCGGGGTCCCTGCGGCCCAGCCACGCCGACACCAGCGGCTGGGCGACCACGATGAGCACGCCGTTCAGCGCCATGGCCAGGCCGTACTCGCCGGACGACAGCTTCACGACCTCGGTCATCGCCACCGGCAGCATGGTCATCGTCTGCGAGTAGACCAGCGCGTTCCCCAGCGCGACCAGGGTGAAGCCGAGCATCACCCGGTCGCGCAGCACCACGCCGAACCCGCCCGTCGCCCGCTCCACCGTCGGCCGCGTCTCCGGCACCGCCCGCCACACGAGCGCGGCGAACGCCACGCACGACAGCGCGTCGATCCAGAACAACCAGACGAACCCGACCCCGGCCAGCCACCCGCCGGCCGTCATGCCGACCGCGTACCCGAGGTTGATCGCCCAGAAGAGCAGCCCGTACGCCCGGGGCCGCTCCGCGGGGGAGACCAGGTCGGCGACCAGGGCGTTGGAGGCCGGCCGGTAGACGTCGATCACCAGGCCGAGCACGAACATCGAGGCCAGGATCGCCGGCAGCGAGGCGCTGTAGCCGAGCGCCAGCATGGCCGCGCCGGTGGCCAGCATGCCGCCGGACAGCGTGGCCCGCCGGCCGATCCGGTCGGCGAGCACGCCGGCGAGCGGCTGCGACAGCAGCGAGCCCGCCCCGTACACGGCCATGACCAGGCCCGCCGCGGCCACCGACAGGCCGCGGCTCTGAGTCAGGTAGACGCCGGTGAAGGGCAGGACCATGGTCCCCAGGCGGTTCACCAGCGTGCCGCTCCACAGGGCCCAGAACGGGCGGGGCAGCCCGCCGATCTGGGCACGCAGGAACGACGGCTTCTCCACAGATACGCTCGACACGCGCCAAACCTTGATATGTCGGATTTTGTGGCGCGAACGATTTAGCGCACACTAAAACGATGTCCATCACCTGGGCGCTGAAGCCGGAAGACGTCGCCCGCATCCGGTTCGCCTTCTCCCCGATGTGGGAGCTCGTCGCCAGCCTGCGCACCCTGCAGCAGCCCGCCCGGCAGTCGATGCACCTGCCCTGGCTCAAGGCCGTCCGGCCCCGGCTGGCCGGGCTCGACCTGTCGGAGCTGTTCGCCCTCGTCCCGCCGTCCGGCTACCTGGCCGACTTCATCACCCCGCCGCCCGACACGCCGATCCCCGACTTCGCCACCGAGCTCGACCGGGTCAGGAGCACCGACCCGGAGCGGGCCCGCACGGAGGCCGCCATCGTGGCCGGCACCGACCGGGCCGTGATCGAACGTTTCCTCGCCGACCCCGCGGCGGGCGTGGCCAGGGTCGCCGACGCGCTGGAGGAGTACTGGGAGACGTGCTTCGCGGAATTCTGGCCCCGCGTGTACGCGCTGCTGGAGCGCGACGTGCTGCGCCGATCGCGGGAGCTGGCGCAGGGCGGGGCGCGGCAGTTGTTCGACGGGCTCGACCCCGCCGTGACGTGGACGGGGGAGCGGCTGCTCATCGACCGGCCCTGGTGCGCGAGCGGCGGCCTGCACGGCGACGGGCTCGTTCTCGTGCCCAGCGCGTTCTACTGGCCGTCGGTGGCCGTGATGTCGGCGCCGTACCAGTCGATGCTCGTCTACCCCGTGCAGGGGGTCGGCACGTTGTGGGAGCAGGGGCCGCCGCCGGCGCCCGGCGCGCTCGCCGCGCTCATCGGCAGCAGCCGGGCGCGGATCCTGCTCGCCATCGGCGAGCCCGCCACCACCTCCGCGCTGGCCTCCCGCATGGCGCTCACCCCTGGCGCCGTCAGCCAGCACCTCGGCGTGCTCAAGGCCGGCGGGCTCGCCGTCGGGATGCGGGTCGGCAAGCAGGTCGTCTACCGCCGCACCCTCGCCGGCGACATGCTCACCGCCGGCTCGTCCTGACCGCTCAGGCGTAGCGCTTGGTCTCCAGGAGCCAGTCGAGGTGGGCGCGGGGCGCGGCCAGGTAGGCGCAGGCGACCTTGCTGACGTCCCTGGCCGTCTTCAGGTCGAGGTCGTCGAGCGGCAGCCGAAGGGCGGCCTGGCGCATGTCCTGGCAGCGCTCGGCGATCCGGTCGAGCACCCACGCCGTCGCCTCCCGTTCGCCCAGGTCGAGCTGGCGCATCGCCAGCACGACGAAGTTGTGCGCGTCGCCGCGCTCCTTCGGCCGCGAGGCCACGTCGTTGCACCACGCCGTGATGTCGCTGCAGGCGTTCACGAGCTCCTGCCACGGCCCGCAGGCGTGGAACCAGGCCGGCACCTCCACCCGCAGGCACGGCTCGACCAGGTCGTACAGGTACGGGCCGACCGTCCCCCTGCGCAGCTCCGGATAGTCCTCCAGGGCCGGCATCCGGCCCGTCGCCCGGTTGTCGGCCTCGGCCCGGCAGGCGTCGTACTGGCGCTGCAGCCCCACCGCGAACCTGCCCCGCCACCGGTCGCTCATCCGCGCGCTGGTCACCCGCCACAGGTCGGCGAACGCCGCCTCCAACGGGTGCCGCGCCGTGCCCTTGAGCAGGCCGTGGAAGACGTCCAGCGGGCCCGAACGCTCGTCCAGCTCGTCGTCCAGGTGGAACAGCCAGGTCAGCCACTGCGCGAACAGCGCCGCCGCGGCCGCGTCGAACTCGGCGAACGCCCGGCCCGCCATCCGGTGGTAGCCGACCCCGGGATCGGCCCGCAGGCCGGTGCGCCTGGCCCAGTCGAGGACCGCGGCCTCGATCGCGTACACGGCGGGGTGCATCCGGGACGGCGCCGCCATCGCGGGCACCCGCTCGATCAGCGGCAGCAGCGTCATGGCCGCCGAGGCGCCCCTGCGCGGCAGCGGCAGCACGGAGGTCAGGGCCGAACGCAACGCGGTGCGCACGGTGGTGCGTACGGTGGCGAACACGGTGGTGGTGGTCATGGTTGCTCACAGGGGTTTCAAGGGGCTTGGAACGGGACCTGCGCAGCGGCCGTCACCGCGACGTCGTACGGGACATCACTCGGGGCCGTCGCCGGGGGGCTTTCACCGGGGCGTCAACAGGGCTTCGCCGAAGCCCTCACAGCGGCCTCACACTGGGATCTTCACAGTGGGGCCGTCGCGATGATCTTCACAGCGACCTTCACAGTGGGCCGAAAAGCCAGTTTCCGGCCGCGTTGGGGTCGTCGCTCCGGTAGTAGTCCGAGAACGCGGCCACCAGCTGGGCCACGGTGAGCACCCCCCGCCCCGCCACGTCGAGCCGGTCGAACGCCTCGTCCACGTCGTCGTAGGCCACACCGAAGGCGCTCAGCATCGTCCGGAACTCCTTCGGCCCGATCTCGCCGTCACGGTCGTCGTCGCACAGCTCGGCCATCGCCACCACCGCCGGGTGGAACACCGGCTCGTACCGGTCGCCGGTGACGAACGCCGCCGTCATCGCCGTACGGAACTCCTGCCGCGTGATGCCGGAGTCGACGTCGCGCTCCAGCGCCTCCGCCAGGGTGCACCAGATGCCGTCGAAGCCGTCCACGAGGCTCGCCCCGGTGACCGAGGTGGGGGACTCGCCGAAGCCCACCAGGATGCGGGCGCCCAGCCCCAGCAGGTCCTCACGCTCCACGACGCCGTTCCCGCCCGCGTCGATGTGGTCGAATGCCCGATCCAGCTTGTGATTGAGCAGGTCGATGGCCACTGATGCCTCCCCCGAGACTGACTGCGTTGATCACAGTAGGTCGGGCGGGGCCCTTTGTCAGCGAGGCTCGCACCGGCGGCCCCCGTAACCTGTGCGAAACACGGACACGGCATCCTGATAGGAGACCTGTTCTGTCTTCACGAGGGGATGCCTTGGACCGCCAGCAGGAGTTCGTGCTCCGCACGCTCGAGGAACGCGACATCCGGTTCATCCGGCTGTGGTTCACTGACGTGCTCGGCTTCCTCAAGTCCGTCGCCATCGCGCCCGCCGAGCTGGAGGGCGCCTTCGCCGAGGGCATCGGGTTCGACGGCTCGGCCATCGAGGGCTTCGCGCGCGTCTACGAGTCCGACATGCTCGCCAAGCCCGACCCGTCGACGTTCCAGATCCTGCCCTGGCGCAGCGAGGCGCCGGGCTCCGCGCGCATCTTCTGCGACATCCTCATGCCCGACGGCTCGCCGTCCCACGCCGACCCGCGCTGGGTGCTCAAGCGCACGCTCGCCAAGTGCGCCGACATGGGCTTCACCTTCTACACCCACCCGGAGATCGAGTTCTTCCTGCTGAAGAACCGCCCCGAGCAGGGCACGCGGCCCGAGCCGATCGACTCCGGCGGCTACTTCGACCACACGCCCCACAGCGCCGGCCACGACTTCCGCCGCCAGGCGATCATGATGCTGGAGTCGATGGGCATCTCCGTCGAGTTCAGCCACCACGAGGGCGCCCCCGGCCAGCAGGAGATCGACCTGCGCTACGCCGACGCGCTCACCACGGCCGACAACATCATGACCTTCCGCCTGGTCATGAAGGAGGTCGCGCTGGAGCAGGGCATCTGGGCCTCGTTCATGCCCAAGCCGTTCACCGAGCACCCGGGCTCCGGCATGCACACCCACATGTCGCTGTTCGAGGGCGACCGCAACGCCTTCTACGAGGCGGGCTCCGACTTCCGCCTGTCCAAGGTCGGGCGGTCGTTCATCGCGGGGCTGCTCCGGCACGCCGCCGAGATCACCGCCATCACCAACCAGTGGGTCAACTCCTACAAGCGGCTCTGGGGCGGCGCCGAGGCCATCGCCGGCCAGGGCGGCGAGGCCCCCTCCTACGTGTGCTGGGGCCACAACAACCGTTCGGCGCTCGTCCGGGTGCCGATGTACAAGCCGCACAAGGGCGGCTCGACCCGCATCGAGTTCCGTTCGCTCGACTCGGCGTGCAACCCGTACCTCGCGTTCGCGCTGATCCTGGCGGCCGGCCTGAAGGGCATCGAGGAGAGCTACGAGCTGCCCGCCGCCGCCGAGGACAACGTCTGGACGCTCACCAGCGCCGAGCGGCGCGCTCTCGGCATCCAGCCGCTGCCGGGCTCGCTCGACGAGGCGATCTCGGTCATGGAGCGCAGCGAGCTGGTCGCCGAGACGCTGGGCGAGCACGTCTTCGACTTCTTCCTGCGCAACAAGCGCGCCGAGTGGAACGAATACCGCCGCACGGTCACCGAGTTCGAGCTGGGCCGCTACCTGCCCATCCTCTGAACCGCCGGAATTCTTCGCCGACGACCGTTCTCCGGTGACTGGGAAAGCCTCACCGGAGAGGGCGGTCTTCGGACGTCACGGCGCGTCGAACAGGTGACGGTGGGCCAGGCTCCAGGCGAGTCTGCGCTCCAGCTCTTCCGCATGGCCGTCGGCGACCCAGCGGGCTTGCGGCTGCGCTCCCGCTCTCGCCAGGGCACGGACCAGCTCGATGCCGCGCCGCTGGACGTCGATGACGGCATCCACCAGGCCCTCGACGGAGGTCAGTCCGTACGCGGTGGCGAACAGTTCCAGCCGGCGACGTCTGTCGGGCGGCTGGAGGTAGCCCAGCCAGCGGTGACATTCGGCGTCGTCGCGGAACGGCGCAAGGTATTCGAGCGCGTATGCGACATCGTGCAGGCGATCCGCCGGCCGGGCGTGGTCCCAATCGATGATCCCGACCGGACGGTCCCCTCCCCAGACGATGTTCCAGGGACCGAAGTCCCCATGACAGACAAGCTCGCCGTCGCCCAACCCGGTTTCGCCCGTGCACCAGATGAGTCGATCCGTCGGGCGAAAGCCGGCGACCGCGTCGTGATAGTCACGCAGCAGACGGGCGACGGAAACGAGACCTGCGTCACCGACCACTTTGGGCCAGCTTTCAGCGCCTGATCGGCCGTCGAGGTAAGTCAGGACCTCCCGGCCCTGTTCGTCGATGCCGAGCACGCGCGGTGAGCAGGGGTAACCCACCTCCTCCAGATGCCGGAGCAAGGCGTGAACGGCGGGCGTCCACGGATGCGTCGGCCTGCGGACGGTGTCTCCCACACGTACCACCCTGCGGTGGGGTGTGTTCTGCAAGACCTCTTCATCCGCCATCCCCAGGAGACTACTCGTCGGGGGTCGGACGGACGTATCAGCCGATCGGACGGCGGGAGATCCTCGGGGCATGGCGATCACCGAAGTGGACCGGCTGAGAGGGTCGTCCAACCGGGAGATCGCCGCCGAGCTGTTCATCAGCGAGGCCACCGTCAAGAGCCACCTCACCCACATCTACGGCAAGCTCGGCGCGAAGGGCCGCGCCGCCGCCGTCGCACCTCGGGGCCGGGCGGCGGGCCGTCGGGCTGGTAGATGGTCAGCACGTACTGCTTCACGGGATTCTCCTTTCGTCATCCCCTGGACGAACGGGGCGGGCCCGGATCGACACGCGGCGGAGAATCACTCGACGCGCGGCGGAGCGGCGGCGCGGGAGTCGTCGAAGACGATGGCCTCCAGCAGCCCCGCCTCGGCGCGGTCGATGACGCGTGCGCCGGACGCCGGGGCCGGGTCGCCGTTCTTGACCCGTGCCAGCAGGCTCTCCCAGCGGCGGCGGTGGCGGGCGAACGTCCGCGGGGGCACCACCCGGCCGCGCGTCACCTGCCCGGCCAGCGCCTCGTCCGCGGGCGCGTCCAGCAGGAGCAGGTGGAGACTCGCGCCGTGCAGGCGCGCGAGCAGGGCGAAGGCGTGCAGCACGTGCCTGCCGCAGCCGCGCTGGTGGGCGATCACCGCGTGGCCGCCGGCCAGCGCCCGGCGGATGCCCCGCACGTGGGTGGCGAAGATGAAGACGCGGCGCACCCGGTACGGGGCCCAGGTGAGCCGGTCGTCCCATTGCCTCCTGGCCTGCGCCGAGTCGATCACCACGGTGGTGCCGGCGGTGACGGGGCGGCTCTCCACGTCCTGGCCGTACAGGCGGCGCAGCAACGTGGTCTTGCCCGCGCCCGGCAGCCCCGTCAGCATCACCAGGGATCCCGGGGGAAACCTCAACCTCGCGCCGTGCACAGGCTCACCCCCGCATGATCCGCCGTCCGGGCCCGCCGCGTCAGCATAGGCCGCCATCGCCCCCAGCCTCACCGACTTCGCGCCAAGACGCGCACTCCGGGGTGCCGGGCGGGCGTTCTCCCGGTGTGCGGGTGCGGAATCGGCGGATTGGTCGCGGGGGCGGGAAAGGCGGGATAAGGTACTGCCCAACGCCTTGATCGGCCTCACTCCCGCCAGCGGTGCGGGGTGAGGCCGATTTTCGTTGCTTCTGACCCTCGCGTCACGTCCGGGCGACCGCCGGCTTATAGCTTCGCGGTGCCCCTCGTGACCGGTCGCCCCAGGCCGGGGTCGGGAAGTTTCGGGCCCCTTTGAGGCGTTATGGAGGAGTGTTGAGCAGTCACAGGACCCCCACCACTTAGGCAATCCTGTCGTCGAGTAAAATCGGCGTGCTCTTTATTGAATTTCCGGACTTATCGTCTTATGTGGCGATGGAGGAGGGTGAGGCATGACGACGGCTGCCCTGCAGACCGTGTTGACCGTTCCTCAGCGTTTCCGTGGTCCCGTCGGCGTCGCCAACGGCGGCTGGATCGCGGGAGCCATGGCGGAGGCGTTGAACGACGGTCGATCAGCCGTCGAGGTCACGCTCCACGCGCCCACTCCCCTCGAGACGGAGTTGCGGCTGGAGCACCTGGCCAACTCCGTGTCCCTCTCCCGCGGCGACCAGCTCCTCGTCGAGGCCATCCCCGTGGCCGAAAACCTGGAGGGGCCGGGGTTCGTGCCGTTCACCGACGCGGCCAAGGCCGAGGCCGGCTTCGTGGGCCTGAAGGCCCACCCGTTCGCCGAGTGCTTCGCCTGCGGGCTGCGCGAGCCCGGTGACGGCCTGCGCATCTTCCCCGGCCCGGTGGCCGGCACCGACCTGGTCGCGGCCGGGTGGCGGGTGCCGTTCACGGTGACGGGCGACGACGGCGTGCCCGCCTCGATCGTGGGCGCCGTGCTCGACTGCATCACCGGCTGGGCCCACTTCGGCCCGGGCGAGACGGCGCTGCTCGGCCGGCTCGCGCTGCAGATCCACCGTCCGGTCCTGCCCGGCGGCCGCTACTCCGTGGTGGCCCGCCCGACCGGCCGCGACGGCCGTAAGATGTTCGGGCAGAGCGCCATCTACGAGGTGGACGGCACGCTGGTGGCCGCCGGCCGCGCCACCTGGATCGCCCCGCGCTGACCTCTCCTTCGGCGAGGCCCCCGGTTCCCGCCGGGGGCCTTTCGCTTTCGGTACGCGCTCAGCCGGCCTCCGACGTGAGGCGGTCGACGACGGTGGCGACGCAGCGTTCGTCGAACAGGATCGTGTAGTGGTTGCAGCCCGGCACGACCTCGTCCCGCAGCTCCGGCAGCCGGGCGGTCCAGGGGCGGGCCAGGTCGTCGGGCAGCAGGCCGGGGGACTGGTCCAGCAGCCCGCGCGGCGCCCGCAGGAGGCGCAGCGGCGCGGTGATCGACGTCAGTGCGGCCTCGATCGCCTTCGCTTCCAGATGCATCCAGCGGCCGTCCTCCATCACCGCCTCCCCGACGGCCCGCGACCGCAGCGCGCCCTCCGGCCCCGTCAGGTCGTAGCGGACGTAGTTCTCCACGTCGGCGTTCCACTGCGGGCCGGCGAAGGCCGGGTGCGCCTTCCAGAAGTCCACGTACGCCCCCGCCGAGGGGAACGTCCGCCGCAGCCGCTCCAGCGCCGGGCCCAGCGTGGCCGCCAGCGCGGCGTCCGGGTCGGCGCCCGGGGGCAGCGGCAGCGGGAGGCCGCCGTCCACGAGCACCACGCGGCCGAACGCGCGCCGCGCCGCTGCCAGCGCCGCCACGTACGCGCCCATCGAATGGCCGGTCAGGACCGCGTCGGGGCCCGCCCCTACGTGGTCGGCCACGCGAAGGACGTCCTCGGCGTGCCGGGGGAGCCCGTACGGGCCGGGCAGGGAGGCGCTGTGGCCGCGCCCGCGCAGGTCCATCGCGACCATCGACCAGCCTTCCGGCAGGCTCCGGCCGACGGCCGTCCAGGCCATCAGGGAGGCCGAGATGCCGTGCACCGCGATGATCATGCGTGGCCCGGTGCCGAACGTGGCGATCCGCAGGCCGTCCACCTCATCGAATCTGAGACTCATGAGCGGAGCTTAGGAGGGCCCGCCGGGTTCTGAGGAGATGGGGGTGAGGGCTTAGGTGCATAAAACGGGATAATTGCCGACATGCGGATCGCCGACATGCGGATCACTGTCATCGAACACGAGGCCGAGGCCGGGCTCGGCTACCTCGCCGAGTGGCTGGGGCTGGAGTGCGACGTCGTCCGGCCGTACCTGGGGGACCGGGTGCCCGAGCGGGCGGCGGACGGGCTCATCGTGCTCGGGGGTGCGGCGGCCGCCTGGGAGGACGAGCGCAGCCCCTGGCAGCCCGCCACCCGGGACCTGCTGCGCCGCGCCGTCGAGGAGTCCACCCCCACACTGGCCGTCTGCCTGGGCGCGCAGCTGCTCACCATGGCCTGCGGCGGGACCGTGGAGCGCGGCGGCAACGGCCTGGAGGTGGGATTGTGCGAGGTGGTCGCGCTGCCCGCAGCCGCCTCCGACCGCCTCCTGTCGGGCGTCGGCACGGCCGTCGCCGTCCAGTACCACCAGGACGCCATGACCCGCCTGCCCGAGGGCGCGGTGCCGCTCATGACCGGCTCCCAGTACCCGAACCAGGCCTACCGGCTGGGCGAGGCCGCCTGGGCCGTGCAGTTCCACCCGGAGGCCACCCCCGACATCTTCGCCTCCTGGACGGCCTCCTCCGACCTGGAGTCGGCCGCCGACCTCGACGCCGAGGTCGAGGCCGCCGAACACCGCCTGACCGCCACCTGGCGCCCCGTGGCCGAGGCCTTCGCCGCCGTGATCACTCAGCGGGGCGGCGCCGGGTGAGGACGTGGGCGAGGGCGTGAACGCCCCCGAGGACCAGCGGGAACGCGGCGAGCGCGGTCGCGCCGGAGGGGCCGGCGGCGGTCGGCACGTCCGCCTGACGTAGTCGCCGCCACCCCCACAGCGCGTACGGGATCACGACCAGGGGAGCGGTCACCGCGCCCGGCGTGTAGCCGCGGGTCACGGCGGCCTGGACCAGATGACCCACCCCGTGCAGCCCGAAGCCGGCCAGCACCGCCTGGAACGTCGCGCTCTGCCCGCCGGTGCGCGCGCCCGTCGCGGCGGCCACCGCGACGACGCCGCCCATGAGGGCGATGGCCGTGTTCACGTGCCGCTGCGACATGTCCAGCCGCTCCCATGGCACCCACGGCACGTGCCGCTCCAGCCGGGGCCGCGCCCGGCGCGTCCAGCCCGCCATCGTCGCCAGCTCCTCGGCGTCGTGCACCGCCCACGCGGCCAGCAGCCCCCACGCCACCCC
>NZ_POUD01000201.1 GCF_003236395.1 Nonomuraea aridisoli
GCCCGCCGCCGTCCCCCCTGCGGCAGGTCCGCAGCCCGGCGCCGCCCATCCTGCGGCTGGTCCGCCACCCGGCGGCAGTCCTGCGGGGCCGGACGCGCCGGAGCCGTCCCGTGAGCGTCCGCGGTCCTCGAAGCGGCGTACGGCGCTCATCGCCGCCGGGGCGGTCGTCGTGTCGTTGCTGACCACCGCCGCCCAGACCTACGACGGCTACCTCTTCTACGACAAGATGACCACGAAGAAGACGGCGGAGACGGTCGTCGCGGCCGGCCAGGCCGGCCGGGTCAAGGGCATCGAGTGGACGGCGAAGGTCACCCCCACCGACCCGCCCCAGGGCAGCAAGCCTCGCCCCGGCGTCACCTGGCTCACGGTGGACATCACGAAGAAGGTCGTCGACGAGGGCAGCGCCACCAAGACCGCCGGTCCCAACGAGGTACGCCTGGAGGACCGCTCCGGCCGTACGTGGACGGTGGAGACCCAGGAGGTCGGCGACACCCCGACCGACCGGCTCGTCGTCGGCCGGGCGTACCGGATCCAGGGCCTGGCCGTCGTGCCGACCCCGGTGAAGGACGAGGTGGAGCTGACGTTGCGACCGAGCAACTACCGCTCCGACACCCCGACGGAGGACCTGTTCGACAGGGACGCCGCGGCCAAGCTGGAGGAGGACGTCGACGTGCTGCGGTTCAGGCGTCGCTGAGCGGCTCGCCCCGCAGCCGCGACCGGGTGGCGGCGATGTCGTACGTGGCCGCGAGCAGCGCCATCGTGAGCACGTTCAGCACCAGATGGCAGACGAACGTCAGCGCCGGTCCCTGGTAGACCCACACCCACTCGTCGCGCGCGCCGATGAGCAGCCGCATCCCGCGGTCGGCGTGAGCGAGGGCCACGGTGAGGCCGACGTAGCACAGGCACATCATCCCGAACAGCGGCGCGCCGCCCCTGACGACCGTCCGCAGGGCGTTGAACAGCGGCACCCAGCGGTCGCGGAACCCGCCGGTGAGCTCGTCGAACGAGCGCCGCGTGAGGTCGTGGCTGGATTCGAGGCGGTCCACGCCCTTCTCCAGCCGGGTGCCCTTGACCAGGGCGCGGGTCTCGTCGGAGAACGCGCCGAAGACCAGCATCGCCACGGTCAGCCAGGCCAGCGGGACCGCGACGGCGTCGAGGAACAGCGGCCAGTACTCGCCGAGCCAGCCGGTGACGGCCTCCCAGCCGGGCACGCTCTTCTGCGCCTCGGTGAGCGCGTCCTCCGCGCCGGCGACGACCCTGCGGTGCTCGACCCACTCCGCGCGGGCGTCGGCGAAGGCGATGGTGGCGTTCAGCCCGTAGAAGACGAACGCGAACTCGGAGAAGGCGGCGAGGAAGCCGTAGAAGCGGCCCTTGCCCTTCTCGACGAACTTCGCGAAGAGCGTCTTCAGCCCGAACATCACCACCATGGTGCCCAGCGACACCCGCCAGTCGAGGTCCACGAGACCCCGGCCGACGACGCTCTCCTCGCCGAACCACGCGGCGTCCGTCAGCTCGAAGAAGTGATGGAACAGGTCCATCTGGTACACGTCGCGGGCGTCCTCGACCTGGAAGCCCCACGCCAGGTAGAGCACGGCGAAGGCGGGGGCCACGCGGTCGAGCGTACGGAAGAAGTGCTCGTCGGCGACGCCCTCGCCGGCCCGCGCGCGCATCTCCCACAGGGCGCCGCGCAGGCTGTGCAACATGCCGGTGGTGACCGTCATCGCGGCCATCACGATCAGCGTCAGCAGCGTCATGACCGCCACCAGCCGGACCTGGCGGTGGTCGCCGTAGGCGACCTCGGTGGCGGCGTACAGCAGCACGAAGCGGACGAGCTCGCCGGCGGCGAACCAGAGGATCAGCGGCAGCGCGCACCTGCCCGCCAGGCGCAGCGCGTGGAGGGGCAGCGAGTACGGCGACGGCAACCGCTGAGCCGGCGTAGGCCCAGGTTCTGGGGGTGCCATCACACCTGTCGAACCGGACATCTGTGGAATCGTAGCGGTCTGTCACTTCTGGCGCACCCGCAGCAGAGGAAAGCGCTCTCGCCGGGCGGTGACAAAGGGATCGTCGCCGGTTCCCCGGCGGGCCTTATCGCGTCACTATGACGATATGAAGTCGCAGCCCGCAATCGACGCCGATCCGCGGCTGGTCGGAGACCGCCTGCGGCGGCTGCGCCAGGCACGCGGCGTCTCGCTCTCCGAGCTCGCCAGGCGCGCCGGCATCGGCAAGGCCACCCTGTCGGAGGTGGAGACCGGCGCCTGCAACGCGACGCTGGAGACGCTCTGGGCGATCACCGCCCAGCTCGGGGTGCCGATCGGGGCGCTGCTGGACGCGCCGCCCGAGCCGCAGACCATGCGCGGCACCGCGATGGAGTCGGAGCTGCTCGAGGTGTTCGAGGACGACCACGTCACCTACGAGCTCTACCGCGTGCGCATCACGCCCGGCGCGACGCAGTCCTCGCCCGCGCACCACGCGGGCGTCAGCGAGCACGTCACCGTCTTCACCGGCACGCTCAGCGCCGGCCCGCTCGGCGAGCCGCTCACCGCCCGCCCCGGCGAGCACATCTCGTGGCGCTCCGACGTGCCGCACGGCTACCGCGCGCACGGCCCCGACGCCGTACGCGCCACGCTCCTGATGCGTTACCCGGTCGAACACTGAGGCCCGCGTCCGGGAAGGACGCGGGCCTCACGAAGCTGGGCGATCTGGGCGATCTGGGCGATCTAGGCGATCTGGGCGATCTGGGCGATCGTCAGACGGCGACCGCGAGCTGGGCGACCTCGCCGAGCTTGGCCTCGACCTTGACGTCGCGGGTCACGCCGCCGCCCGCGATGATGCGGACGGTCCAGTCGCCGGGCGCCGCGAAGAAGCGGAAGACGCCCTCGTCGGAGACCACGACCTCGCCGGTGAACTCACCGGAGTGGTCGAGCAGCCGCGCGTAGGCCGGGCCGCCGCTGCCGGTCACCACACCCTGGATGACCGCCTGGCTGGACAGGTCGATACCGGCGGGCAGCGCCACGGTCTGCTCCGGCGCGCCGCATCCGTCCATAGGAGTCGTCATCGGGCCTCCCCGAGCTCGATCGGCACGCCCACGAGCGAGCCGTATTCGGTCCACGAACCGTCGTAGTTCTTCACGTTGTCCTGGCCGAGCAGCTCGTGCAGCACGAACCAGGTGTGCGCCGAGCGCTCGCCGATGCGGCAGTAGGCGATGGTGTCCTTGCCGAAGTCGACGCCGGCCTCCTGGTAGAGGGTGCGCAGGTCGTCGTCGGACTTGAACGTGCCGTCGTCGTTGGCCGCCTTCGACCACGGGATGTTGCGGGCCGTCGGCACGTGGCCGCCGCGCTGGGCCTGCTCCTGCGGCAGGTGGGCGGGGGCGAGCAGCTTGCCGGTGAACTCGTCGGGGGAGCGCACGTCGACCAGGTTGAGCTTGCCGATCGCGGCGACCACGTCGTCGCGGAAGGCGCGGATCGCGGAGTCCTGCTCCTTGGCGACGTACTGCGTCTTGGCGCGCTGCGGCACGTCGCGCACCAGCTCGCGGGAGTCGAGCTCCCACTTCTTGCGCCCGCCGTCGAGCAGCTTGACGTCCTGGTGGCCGTAGAGCTTGAAGTACCAGTAGGCGTAGGCGGCGAACCAGTTGTTGTTGCCGCCGTAGAGCACCACGGTGTCGTCGTTGGCGATGCCCCGGTCGGACAGCAGGGCCTCGAAGCCGGTCTTGTCGACGAAGTCACGGCGGACCGGGTCCTGGAGGTCCGTCCTCCAGTCGACCTTCACGGCGCCACGGATGTGGCCCTTGTCATAGGCGCTGACGTCCTCGTCGACCTCGACGAGCACGACTTTCGGGTTGTCGAGGTTGGCCTCGACCCAGTCGGCGTCCACCAGGGCGGCAGAGCGGCTCATTGGGAAACCTCCGTTGTGGCAGCGGGTAGTAGTCGGCGAATAAGCAGGTACGTCTCGCAGCCGAGGCAGAATCCGAAGGCTGCGTTGAGGAAGGCGGCGAGGAGAGCCGCGGCCGTGGCCACGAGAGCCAGCGGCGTGATCCCGGCGAGGTATCCGGCCAGGCCCCCGACCGCGAAGACCAGCCCCACCCCCTGAGCGAAGCGGGGCGGACGGGCGTCCTCGGTGTATTTCGGGGCGCTCCTGACAATTGCCTTGAAGAGCATCGTGTACGGCGATCGCCAGACGACTCCGAGCGCGAAGGCCACCGCCTGGACGGCGAGCAGCCAGACGCTCCCCGTCACCAGCGTGGTGGCGAGGATGAGGGAGGTAACGGCCGCGCCGAAGCGCAGCGCTCTGGGGTCGGCACGCATCGCGGATGCTCCTGAAGGCTCGACGGGAGCGGAACGGATGTCCGCAAGATCGTCCTCAGGCAGCGCGACAGAGCGCCGTGGCGACGCGGCAGAAGTCAACCGCGCGCCGCTTCGTCAGCAGCTCTGTCGATGGGTCCACGGGCACGACACTACTCGGCGTCTCGTCTTCTGTCACATCTCGTCCGGTTGATGAGATGAAGCGGGCCGTTCGTCCGGCACGGCGGCGGCCAGGGCCACCAGGACGTCGGCCTTGCGCGGCTGGCCCGCGGCCTTCTTCACGACGGCTCCGGCGGGGTCGAGGACGAGCACGGTGGGCGTGCGCATGATGCCGAGCCGGCGCACGAGGTCGAGCCGGGACTCGGCGTCGATCTCGACGTGGACCACGCCCGGCACGAGGTCGCTGACGTCGGCCAGGACCCGCCGGGTCGCCCGGCACGGCTGGCAGAACGCGGTCGAGAACTGCACCAGCGTCGCCCGCTCCCCCAGCCCTGAGCCGAGGTCGGCGGCCGACAGCCGGTCACCGTCGCCGTCGCGTACGCGTCCGTCGCGGCGCAGGCGGATCACCCCGATCGTCGTCGCGAGCGCCAGCGTCGCCAGCGCCACCCACAAACCCGTCATCGACGGGTGCAACCGCGCGGACGCGCTTTTGCTTCCGCGCCGGGCCGACTTCTTCCGCGCCGGGGCTACCTCGGCCCCGGGACCTCGACGAGCAGCGCGCCGGTCCGGTCCACGATCTCGAACCTGTCGATGTCCTTCATGCCGAGGCTCGTCTCCAGCCGGTAGACGGCTTTGTCCGGGTAGCGCGCGGGGTCGATGACCCAGCTGTCGGTGGTGTCGCGGGTGCCGTCGCGGCCGACGACGACCAGGCTGCAGCTCGTGCCGGACGGCATGCCGCCGACCTCGACGCTCAGCTCCGTGCCGGCCGGCGCGGGGAAGGCCGTCACGGTGGCGGTGTAGCCCTTGGCGGCGTTCTTCCCGGGGAACGCCTGACCGGCGACGGCCCGCAGCTCTCGATCCGGCTGGGCGTCCGCGCGCGGCACGGCGCTCGCGGACCGCTCGGGCCTCTCCGAGGGCACGGGATCGGACGGCACGGGATCGGACGGCACGGGATCGGACGACGCGGCATGGGAGGGCGCGGCATCGGACGGCGCGGCCTTGTTCGCCGACTCCGCGGACCGCGCGGCGTCGTCCCCCGCCTGGTACCGCTGCGCTTCGGTGGCCGCCTCGGGCCGCGCGGAGTCGGCCATCGCCGGGGCCGCCGCCGTCGAGCCGCCTCCCTGGGAGCCGTGGACGGCCGTCCACACCGTGCCGCCCACCACCAGGACGGCCGCCGAGGCCGCCACGGCCAGCAGCACACGGCCCCGCCGGGTACGCCTGGCGCGGTCGCTCAGCAGCCGCTCCAGCACCCGCCGCGGCGGCCTGGCCACGAGCTCGACGTCGCGCTCCGAGACCTTGCCCAGGAACCCGGCCACGCCTTCGAGGTCGAGCAGCTCGGCGCCGCACGCCTCGCAGGTGGCCAGATGGAGATCGACCTCCTCCGCCTCTTCCGGGTCGAGCGCGCCCAGCGCGTGCGCGCCCAGCGCGATCCTGACCTCCTCACACGTCATCATGGCGCCAGCCCCCGTTCCTCGAGCGCCAGTTTGAGCGCGCGCAGCGCGTAGTACGTACGCGACTTGACCGTTCCCGGTGGGATGCCGAGCGTCGCCGACGCCTCCTTAACCGATCGTCCCCGGTAGTAGACCTCCAGCAGCACGTCACGGTGCTCGGGCCGCAGGGCGGCCAGTGCCTCGGCCACCGCCCACGACTCGACGGCCCGCTCCAGCTCGTCCTCGGCCGGGACGACGGCCAGCGCCTCGTCCCCGGTCTCGGGCGGCCGGGACTTCCTGGCGCGATGCTGGTCGACGACGAGGTTACGGGCCACCGTGAACAGCCACGCCCGGATCGGCCGGCCGGCCAGGGCGTCGGGATGCCGCCAGGCCCGCAACAGCGTCTCCTGGACGACGTCCTCGGCCCGGCCGGAGTCGCCGGTCAGTCGCAGGACGTAACCGTAGAGCGGCCCGGCGTGCTCGTCGAAGAGGGTCCTCACGAGTTCCTCGTCGGCGGTGCCCGCTGCGCTCACGTCCCCATCACGTACGGCGGGGCGAAGCGGTTCAATCTCATCCACGAATCGGCACGTCAGACGCTTCGGCCGTGAACCGCAGGCCCTGGGGCACGTTCTGGACGCGGGTGATGCGCACGTCGAAGGGCAGGTCGCCGCCGAACGGGATGGTGTAGGAGACCAGCCGCGCGAACTCGCTCGGGACGCCCTCGATCCGCTCCGCCTGCACCCTGATGCCGCCGTCGGCCACCTCGACCCGCATCTCCGCGTCGAACCGCACCTTGTTGCCTCCCACCGTGAGCTCGCCCGACGCCGTCATCCGCCGCCCGTTGCCGCCGATCTTCACTCCCTCGGGGGCGAACCTGTCGATCGTCTCCCGGGTGAGCGTGCCGCTGACGGTCACGCGGCGGGCGCGGATGTCGGGGCGGTTCTGCAGGATGTCGGCCAGCGGCGCCGTCACGTCGTAGGCCGCGCCCCGCAGGTCGCGCACCGGCACGCCGCCGTAGGTCAACGTGCCGAGGTCGAATCGCACCTCCGGATAACGGCCGGAGAGCGCCTGGGTGAGAAAGGGTATGCCCTCGATGGTCACCGTGGGGGTGCCGTCGAGATCGGCGCTCGCGGCGATCCTGTTCGCCAGATCGCGCTGCACCCCTGCCACGGCGACCCTGTCCACCACGACGAGAAGTCCGAGGAGAACGATCAGAACGACGATCAGCTTCCGCATGGGGCTCCCTGCCTCGAACCGGGGGTGGCTGGATCACTCATTCCCCTGCCCGCCGCGCGTTCACCCCCGTTCGCGGGCGTGTGACGGGCCCGCTCATCCTCCCGCGAACGGCGGCAGCACCTCGACCGTCACCCCGTCGGCGAGAACCACCTCGTCATGGGGCCGTTTGCCCACCGGGGTGCCGTCGACGAGGAAGGAACAACGGCGAACGACCCTGGCCAGTTCGGCGCGATTATGTGTGATTTTCGTCATGAGATCGTCAAGAGTCACCGCATCGAACGACTCCTCGGCGACTCCGGCCGCCTCCTTGGCCGCGGCCCAATAACGCACTTTTCCTGTGGCCATGCCATCCTCACAATCGATATGACCCTATTGTGCGCTGTCCTTAACGGGGTTGTTTCAGGAGACGCGCAGTTCACCTGCTGGACGCGCAATGGACGCCACTTACCCGTGGGATATCCTCACCTAAGGACCTGGGCGACGTAGCCCCCGGGTCCTTGCGCGTTTGAGGAGGCCGTAATGAGCAACCTGCTCCTGCTGACCAACGCCCTCGAGCCGTCCTCCGAGGTGCTCCCGGCACTGGGGTTGCTGCTCCACACGGTCCGGGTCTCGCCCGCCGAGGCGTCCGCTCTCATCGACACCCCGCCCGCCGACGCCGTCCTCGTCGACGCGCGCAAGGAGCTCGTGCACGCCAAGAGCCTGTGCCGGCTGATCCGCACCACCGGCATCGACTGCCCGCTCCTGGTGATCGTCACCGAGGGCGGCCTGGCCGCGATGACCGCCGAGTGGGGCGTCGACGACGTGCTGCTCGACAGCGCCGGGCCGGCCGAGGTCGAGGCGCGGCTGCGCATGGCGACCGGCCGCATCTCCCAGGCCTCCGCCGAGGACGTCCCCGACGAGATCCGCAGCGGCGACCTGTCCATCGACGAGGCCACCTACACCGCGCGGCTGCGCGGCCGGGTGCTCGACCTCACCTTCAAGGAGTTCGAGCTGCTCAAATACCTCGCCCAGCACCCGGGCCGGGTCTTCACCCGCGCCCAGCTGCTGCAGGAGGTCTGGGGCTACGACTACTTCGGCGGCACCCGCACGGTCGACGTCCACGTCCGGCGGCTGCGCGCCAAGCTCGGCAACGAGTACGAATCCCTCATCGGCACCGTCCGCAACGTCGGCTACCGCTTCGTCCCCGACCGCGCCGACACCGCCAACGTGTGACCCCCGGGATCGACAGCTGGGATTGACAGCTGGGATTGACAGCGGCCCTCCGCTGACGTCCACTGATGTGACACTGGTTCCGACGTGTCATAGGTGAGGACACCGCCGTCCTGGAGGGGTGGTGTGGTGTCCGGGGTGAGCGTCTTCAGGTCTCTGGTCGACGAGGGCGCGCGCCCGCACGTCTACCGTCGCAACGAGACGATCTGCTCGCCGTTGCGGCCGGCCAACCGCGTCTACCTGATCGACTACGGCTACGCCCGCGAATACACCCCGGCCGGCGACCGCGAGGTCGTCCACGACCTGCGGGGCGGCGGCGACCTCGTCGGCGAGCTGGCCTTCTGGAGCCCGGCCGACCGTGTCAAGGTCGACGCGCTCAACGAGGTGCGCCTCTGGCCGATCGACCTGCGCCGGCTGCGCGAGCACGCCGCCTCCGCCCCGGCCGTGGCGACCGCGCTGGTCCAAGAGCTCTTCGCCAGGAACATGGCCGCCCGCAGGCACGAGGCCCTGGCCCGCGCCCCCGTCGCCGCCCGGCTGGCCGTGTGGCTGCTGCACCTCGACGAGCGCTACGGGCTGGCCTCGGAGTCGGCGCCGCCGCTGTCCATGGAGACGCTCGCCGACCTCGTGGGCAGCTCCCCCGACGTGGTGCAGCGTCAGCTCACGCAGTGGGGACGGCGCGGCTGGCTGGTCCGGCCCAGGTACAAGCGGCTGCGCATCGCCGACCCGTCCGCGCTCCGCGCGGCCGCCGGGGGCTGGGAGCACCTGTCGGCCCCCTGGAAGGGGCAGGTGAAGCCGTTCCTGTCGCGGCCCGGCGGGCCGGCCGAGCCGCTGCCCGTGGGGCCGCTGGGCGACTGGGTGCCGAAGCCGCGCCAGCTGCCCGCCGAGGTGTCCGACTTCACCGGCCGGCAGCAGAGCCTCGACCTGCTCACCGCCTGGCTGGACCGGCCCCGGCGGACGAACACCATGGTCGTGCAGGGGTTGCCGGGCGTGGGCAAGACCGCGCTGGTGACGCACTGGGGGCACCTGCACGCCGACCGGTTCCCCGACGGGCAGATCGTGATCGACCTGCGCGGCCAGTCGCCCACGCAGCCGCCGATGAGCCCCGCCGAGGCGCTCGGCCAGATCCTGCGCTCGCTCGGCGTCAGCGAGCACATGCCGGCCTCCGACGAGGCCGAGCTGATGCTGCTCTACCGCAGCCGGATCGCCGGGCGGCGACTGCTGCTCATCCTGGACAACGCCGCCGACCCCGCGCAGGTGCGGGCGCTGCTGCCCGGCGGCAAGGACTGCGTCGTGCTGGTGACCAGCCGGACGCGGATGGCGCCGCTGCGCGCCACCGGGCACGCCGACCTCATGGACCTGCCGGTGCTCGACCCGGGCAACGCGGTGGCGCTGCTGGTGGCTGTGCTCGGCGAGGACTCGCCGCGGGCGGCCGACCGCGACGCGCTGGCGGAACTGGCGCGGGTGTGCTCGTACCATCCGTTCGCGTTGCGGATCTCGGCGGCCAAGCTGGCCGAGAACCCCGGGATGAGCGTGCGGTCGCGGGTGGAGGAGCTGCGGCTGCCCGACCGGCTGCTGGCGGGCGACCCGGAGGAGGCGTTCCGGTCGGCGCTGGACCTGGCGTACGAGTCGCTGAGCCCGGGGCAGCGGCGGGCGTTCCGGCATGTGGGGCTGCTGCCGGGGCGGGACTTCACGCCCGAGGTGCTCGCGGCGGCGCTCGGCGTGCCGGTGGAGGAGGCCGTGGCCGCGGTGGAGGGGCTGCACCGGGCGTATCTGGTCGAGCCGTTGCGCGGGCCCCGCTACCGGGTGCACGACCTGGTCAAGCGGCTGGCCAGGGAGCTGGGCCGGCACGCCGAGGCGGGCGTGCGCGAGGCCCGGGTGCGGCTGCTGGACCACTACCTGGCCGTCGCCACCCACCCGAACACACCGAGCGAGTGGTTCGAGGCCGAACGCCGTTCGCTGGTCTCCGCCGTACGGCTGGCGAGCGAGAACGGCGCGCACGGGATGGCCTGGCGGCTGGCGGAGGCGGTGTTCGAGCCGTTCCGGCGGCTGCGCTACTACGCCAACAACCTGGAGGCCCAGCAGGTCGGGCTCGCCTCGGCGATGCAGGTGAGCAACCGGCGGGCGATCGCGCTGATGCGCGGCCACCTGGGCTCGATCCACCGCGACATCGGGCCGTCCACGCTGGCCGCCAGGTTCGTCGGCGAGGCGCTGGCCGACTTCACCGCGCTCGGCGACAGCGTGGGACGCGCCCGCGCGCTGAACGAGCTGGCCGAGGTGCACGGCATCGCCGGCCACCACGAGGAGGCCCTGCGCTGCGCCGGCGAGGCACTCGACGTCCACCGCGAGATCGGCGACCTGTCCGGCGTCGCCCGCAGCCTGCACACGCTCTCCCGCCTGCACCTGTCTCAGGAGCGCTACGAGCTCGCCCTGCAGTACGCCGGTCAGGCCCTCGACGTGCGCGGGGAGATCGGCGACCGTAGCGGCACCGCCCAGAGCCTGATCACGCTGGCCACGATCCAGCGCAACCTGGGCGAGCCGAACGCGGCCCTGTCCGAGGGCCTGGAGGCGCTGTCGATCTGCCACGAGCTGGGCGACGAGCACGCCGAGGCCGAGACCCTGCTCTGTCTCGCCGAGATCTACGACCTGCTGCGCCTGCAGCACGAGGCCCGCCGGGACGCCGAGCGCGCGCTGGCCGGCTACACCGCGACCGGCGACCAGTACGGCATCGGCCGGGCCCTGTGCGCGCTCGGCCGCGTCGCCCGCAACGGCTCCCGCTACGACGAGGCCCTCGACTACTACGAGCAGGCGCTGGCGGTGCAGGTCGAGCTCCACCACGAGCAGGGCAAGGCCGAGACGCTCGGCGACATCGGGCTGGTCTACTGGCGGCTGGCCGACTACGGGCGCGCCGACGACTATCTCAACCAGGCGCTGACGATCGGCCGGGTGACCCGTGACGAGCCCGTCGAGGCCCGCATGCTCAACCGGCTCGCCCGCGTGCGGCGCCGCCAGGGCCAGCCGCAGGTGGCCTTCGTGTACGCGCTGGAGGCCCTCGACATCGTGCAGGGCAAGGGGAACCGGCGGGCCGAGGCCGACGTGCAGGAGACGCTGGCGTACACGTACCTGTCGCTGGGACGGCACCGGTCGGCGCTGCGGGCGGCCGGGGCGTCGCTGGCGATCAGGGAGGAGCTGCGGGACAACCGGGCGAGCGCGCTGCTGTCGGTGGCGCAGGCGCTGCACACGGCGGGACGGCCTGCCGCGGCGCTGGAGCCGGCCCGCGAGGCGGTCGAGCTGCAGCACGAGACGGGCACCCGCGACCGCTGGGCGGCGGCGCTGACCACGCTCGCCATGGTCCTGCTCGACCTCGACCGCCCCGAGGAGGCCCTGACGTACGCGCGGCAGGCCAGGGACGTGCACCTCGAATGCGGGACGCGGCGCGACCTCGGCTGCGCGCTGCGGGCGCTCGGGCTGGTCTGCGCGCGGCTCGGGCGCAGGAACGAGGCGGTCGCCCATCTCCGGGACGCCGTGCGCACGCTGGACGAGGTCGGCGACGTCTTCGAGGCAAAGCGGGCGGCGGACGACTTACGCGACATGGCCTGAAATTTCGATAAAAGTCGTTAATTCTCGGGGATGAGGTCGCAGATCTTTCCCGGATCCTCTCGTTAGCTGGTGCGCACCAGCTACTTCTCCTCGGAGGTGATCCGGATGCTCAAGAACCACCTGCGTCGTGACCTTCAGTGGCTCAAGCGACAGGCCCGTAAGGACCGGCGGATCACCGCCGTGCTGCTGGCCGGCGTGCTGGGGGCCTGGTTCCGGCAGTTCACCCCCTGGCCCGACCCCAGGCAACCACCGGCCCTGCTCGCCCTCTCGACCGCGCTCGTCATGGGGTCGGGGGCGGCGTGGCTGGTGTCGGCGTACTTCGTCACCCGCAGCCTGCGCGCCCGGCGCGAACCGGCCGAGGAGCTGCGCTGGATCTCCCGGATCAGCCGGGGCAAGGAGTGGGCGTTCTGCTCGCTGAGCGCGTACGCGGCCTGGCACCTGCTGCAGTTCCTGTCCGCGCTGCTGCTCGCGTGAGCGGGTGGAATCATGGCGGGATGACCAGAGTGCTGACCCGCAGCGACCTCGAAGCCGTGCTCGACCCCTCCGCGTGCCTGGCGGCGCTGCGCGAGGGGTTCCCGGCCGCCGACGCGGCCGAGGTGGCGGGGCAGCGGGTCCGTACGGACCTGCCGTTCCCCGGCACGGCGACGGCGCTGATCCCGGGGGTGCTGCCGGGCGTGGCGGCGTACACGGTGAAGGTGAACGCCAAGTTCCCGAACGCCCGGCCGGCCCTGCGCGGGGTGATCTGCCTGCACGCGGGGGCCGACGGCGAGCTGCTGGCCCTGCTCGACTCGGCCACGGTGACGGCGTGGCGCACCGGCCTGGCCGCCGCTCTGGGCACCGACTTGCTGAGCCGGCCCGACCCGGGCGCGGTGATCGGCGTCGTCGGGGCCGGGGCCCAGGCGGAGCTGATGGTGCGGGGGCTGCGCGCGCTGGGCCGGCGCGGCGAGCTCGTCGTGCACGACACCGATCCCGGCCGCGCGGCCGCCTTCGCCGAGCGCCACGGCGGGAAGGTCGCCGCGTCGGCGGCCGAGGTGGCGGCGGGGGCCGACATCGTCCTGCTGGCCACGTGGTCGCGGGCGCCGCTGCTGGGGCTCGCCGACGCCCGTCCTGGGCAGCACTTCACCACGCTCGGGGCGGACGAGCCGGGCAAGCAGGAGCTGGCCGCCGACCTGCTGCGGGCGGCGCTGCTGGTGGTGGACGATCGGGAGCCGGCCGCCGCCATGGGCGCGCTCGCCGCCGCCGGCCTGCCCGCCTCCGCCGCGGACGCCACGCTGGGCGACGTGCTGCGCGGCGACCATCCCGGTCGTACGGGCGACGGCCTGACCGTGTACGCGCCCGTCGGGCTTCCGTGGCAGGACCTCTGCCTGTCGTGGGCGGCCTACCGGGAGGCGGAGCGGCGCGGCGCCGGGATCGACGTGGACCTGCTGTCCTAGAGGCCCGCTCCGGCTCCGTCCCGACGCAACCCGGGCTTCAGACAGAGCGGCCCGGCGGGGGTTGTGCTCCCGCCAGGCCGCCGACAGTGCTCAGGCCGTCTTACCAGCCCCGATGGTGGCGCCAGCCGTGGTGGCCCCAGTTGTGATGGTGGCCGCGGTGGCCCCAGTGGTGGTGGCCGCGGTGGTGGTGGCCGCGGTAGCCCCAGTGGGGATGGACGCGGTGGTGGCCGGGGCCCCAATGACGTCCGTCGCGAGGGTCATGGCTCGCCGTCGCGGACGCGGCAGGCGCGAATGCGAAGATCAGCGCCGTGGTGGCGAACAGGCCGCCGACAAGACTCGCGGTCTTCATGCGCATGGCATCTCCTGTCAGAGATTCATCACTACTAACTGTGGTCACATGGCCACTTTCCGTGTTTCCGTGCCGGGGAAACCTCCTGCGTGATTCAGGTTCGGGCGGCGAGAGATGTGGAGCAGGGCCTTCAGGCGCATCCGAGCCGGAGGCAGGCCCTCGACCGCCTCGCCGTACGCGCGCTCACACTGGGCGGGGTGGAGGAATGGTGTGCACGGTGGCTCGGGCGCGGTTGTTCGCCGGGGCGCCGGCGCGGCTCGTGAGCCTGGCTCCCCCGGCCGGGGCCGTCTCGCCGCTGGATCCACCGCCGCCGTGGCTCGGCTGGGGGCACGACCGGCGCGGCGTCTGGCCGTGGCCGGACGACCTGGACGCCGACCTGAACGCCCGCCCGGGCCCCGGCCGGCTCGACGACCTCGGCCGGCGGGTCCGGGAACGGCTGCTCGCCACCCGGCTGGAGCCCGTGGTGGGACACGGGGACTTCGAGTCGCAGAACGTCCGGTGGATCGGTGACGAGCCGTACGCCGTCCATGACTGGGACAGCGTGGTGGCGCTGCCCGAACCGGCCATCGCGGGTGCGGCCGCCGCGGATCGACACCTCCGACTACTACGGCGTCGACTCCGCCAACGAACGCCTCATCGGCGGCTTCCTGGCCGAGCGTGAGCGGGAGGAGATCACGCTAGCCACGAAGTTCGCCGCCGTGCGCGCTCCCGGCACCGGCGAGCTGATCGGCGTGCGCAGCGACCCCGCGTACGTGCGCAGCGCCTGTGAGGCGAGCCTGCGCCGCCTGGGCACCGACCACATCGACCTCTACTACCTGCGCCACCCCGACTTCACCACACCCGTCGAGGACACGGTCGGGGCCATGGCCGGGCTGGTGGCCGCCGGGAAGGTCCGTCACATCGGCCTGTCCAACGTCAACGCCGAGCAGCTGCGCGCCGGCCACCGGGTCCACCCGATCGCCGCCGTGCAGAACGAGTGGTCGCTGTTCAGCCGCGACGACGAGGAGTCCGTCGTGCCCGTCTGCGCCGAGCTGGGCATCGGCTTCGTGGCGTACGCGCCGTTCAGCCGCGGGTTCCTGACCGGGTCGCGCCGGCCTGGCTGCTGCGGCGGCAGCGGGTGCACGGCGTCCCCGTCGTGCCCATCCCCGGCACACGCAGCCCGTCGCGGCTGGTGGAGAACGCCGGCGCGCTGGAGGTCGAGCCGACCGACGCGGAGCTCGCCGCGCTCGACCCCATCGCGGCGCTGGTGGCGGGCGAACGTATGCCACCGCCGCCCGACCTCGGTTAGACGTGCGGGAAGGCCGCCGTGTGCGGGCCGTTGTCGGGGTCGAACTCGTGGCGGATCCTGGCGCAGTCGTCGAGCAACGCGCCCTGCAGCAGCCGCAGCTCCATGTGCCCGGTGGCGATGAACACCTCGGCGAGCCGCTCGTGCTGCCGGTGCCCTTCGTCCAGCGCGGCGCGCAGGCCGTCCAGGTCCTCCGGCTTCGCGCGTCCGTGCTGCAGCATGCTGAACGCGCGGAAGGCGCGGGAGAGGGAGGCGAGCTCGTCCGCCAGCAGCTCCGGCATGTGCGCCCCGCGCTCGCCGGGCAGCCCGCGGACGCCGGCGATCAGGTCCACCAGGCCCCGCGCGATGCCCCTGAGCTGGTGACAGGCGTGGTCGAGGCAGGTCGCGGCGTCGGCCACCTGGTCCAGGCGGTCGTTGTAGCGGCTGCGGCGCGGCGACAGGCGTACGGCCTCGCCCGCCTGCTCGGCCGCCTCCTCGGTGTCCTCCAGGCGCTGCGACAGAGCGCGGGCGCGGGCGAGCCAGTCGCTCGCCATGTCCTCGTCCCAGCCGTTCCGCAGGCCCTCCGACATGTCCCTGGCCAGGTCGGCCAGCTCGTCGGCGAGCGCGGACAACTCCTCGGAGGCCTTGTCGACGAAGCGCGGGGGCCTGATGAGGAAGCTCGCCGCGATCCCGATGCCGACGCCCACGAGCACGTCCGCGAGACGTTCGAAGCCGTACGTGTGGCCGAGCGCGAACACCAGCAGGGCCGTGATCGGGATCTGCACGTTCTGGGCGGGCAGGTTGAGCAGACGGGTCAGCACCAGGCCCGCCACCACGAGCACGGCCAGTGTCACCGCCGTGTACCCGAGCAGCCAGATCACCGCCGTCGCGGCCGCCACGCCCGTGACCACCGCCCCGACCTGCTGGGCGCCCCGCACCAGACTGCTGTACGCGGTCGCCGACATGGTCAGCAGCACGCCGATGGGCACGAGCACCGGGATCTCGACCTTGAGCACGTACGCGGCCAGCCACCAGCTCAGCACGCACGCGCCGGTGATCTTGATGGTCAGGGCCAGCGACTCGCGTTCCATGCGCAGCCAGCGTTCGACGCCCATGGTCCGCAGGCGTACGAGCGCCGTCGTGAAGCCTGATGCGACGCGTTCGAGCGGGGACGCGGCGCCGGTGCGGCCGCGCCCCGGTTCGCTGTCCATGTCTGCCCCCGTTGATGCCCCTCTGTTGTTGTGCTCTGCCCAGTCGTGCGCCGGATAGAGCTCCCGGTCTCGGGGTAGCGGCCGATGGACGGAGGTGCATCGAGATGTCCGGCGATCTGATCGTTCCCGACACCGCTGCCGGCGTGGTCGTGTTCGTGCACGGCAGCGGCAGCAGCCGGCTCAGCCCGCGCAACCGCTTCGTGGCCGGAGCGCTCAACGAGGCGGGTCTGGGGACGCTGCTGTTCGACCTGCTCACGCCCGACGAGGAGGCCGACAGGGCGAATGTCTTCGACATCGGGCTGCTGTCGGAGCGGCTGCTGGAGCGTACCGAGTGGGTACGGCAGCAGCCGGAGGCGAAGGGGTTGCCGATCGGGTACTTCGGCGCCAGCACCGGCGCGGCGGCGGCGTTGTGGGCGGCGGCCGAGCCCGGCAACGACGTCGCGGCGATCGTCTCGCGCGGCGGCCGGCCCGACCTGGCTGGGCCGCGGCTGGCCGCGGTGCGCGCGCCGACGCTGCTCATCGTCGGCGGCCGCGACCCGATCGTGCTCGACCTGAACGAGGAGGCGCAGCGGCGGCTGCGCGCCGACAACCGGCTCACGGTGGTGCCGGGCGCCACCCACCTGTTCGAGGAACCCGGCGCGCTGGAGGCCGTCGCGGGTCACGCCCGCGACTGGTTCACCACCCACTTCACCGCCGTACGCCACCCGGCCTGACGCGCCGACGGCGTGCTACACCGCGACGGTCGCCAGGATGCGGCCGTCGAAGGTCTGGACGGTGAAGTGGTTCAGCTCGTCCTGGGTGAGGCTGGTGCCGCCGTGCAGCAGCAGCGGGTCGGGCGATCCCGGCACGCCGTACCCCTTGTCGGGGACGCCCCAGCTCGCCACGACCTCCGAGCGGCCGTCGTCGCCCACGGCCAGCAGGCGGCACTGCAGCGGCCCCTTGACGCCCTTGAGCTCCAGCGCCACGTGGGTGCCCCAGCCCTTGTCCTCCAGGCCGACGACGCTCGTCACGCCGCTGGCGGCGTCGGTGACGGAGTAGGTGCGGCCGGTCATGAGCAGGGCGGCGGCGGGGCTGTGGATGCTGTCGGGGTTGGGCTCGCCGGTCACGGAACCGACCGCGACGAAGACGCCGGCCGCGACCACGAGGCAGGCTGCGGCGGTCGTGAACGTGCGGTTGACGCGGCGGCGCCGGCGCTCGGCCGCGGCCCGGCGTACCAGGAGGGACT
>NZ_POUD01000202.1 GCF_003236395.1 Nonomuraea aridisoli
GCCCCACCTCGAACGACGCGCCGCCCTGCGCCACCCGCCCGGCCCCGGCCTCGGTCCACATCAGCAGCCAGCTGGGCGAGCCGTACGACCGGCGCGTGGCGTAACCGGCCGGCTTGTCGTAGTGGCCGAGGATCATCACCTCGGCAGCAGGAACGGACAGGTCCTCAGCGGTCACAGGCATACCGTCGCATGGACCGGCTGCCTAGCGTGAGAGCCATGACGCTCACCGATTTCCACGATCAGGGGTACACGCTCGTGCCCGGTCTGCTCGGCCCCGGGGAGGTGGCCGAGCTGCGCGACACGTTCATGGCGATCCACGCGGCGGGCCCGATCCCCGGCCACTTCACGCCGAGGCCGCAGGAACCCGGCCGGCCGTACGACGTGCTGCGCGAGTATCCGCGCGTCATGCACCCCCACCAGGTCAGCGACGTGGCCCTGCGCTACCTGCTGGACGCCCGGATCGCCGCCATCCTGCACGACCTGCTGGGCGAGGAGCCGATAGCAGCCCAGAGCATGTTCTACTTCAAGCCGCCGGGTGCCAGGGGCCAGGCGCTGCACCAGGACAACTTCTACCTCCGGGTCGAGCCGGGCACGTGTGTGGCCGCCTGGGTGGCGCTCGACCGGGTCGACCGCGCCAACGGCGGCCTGGAGGTCGTGCCCGGCACGCACCTGATGGATTTGTTCTGCCCCGAGGAGGCTGACCAGGATGCCTCGTTCACCCGCGAGTACGTGCCTCCGCCGCCCGGCCTCGACCGCGTCCCCGTGGACTTGGACCCCGGCGACGTGCTGTTCTTCAACGGCAGCCTGGTGCACGGCTCGGAGCCGAACACCACGGCCGACCGCTTCCGCCGCAGCTTCATCTGTCACTACGCGGGCCGCTCGGCTGAGCGCATCGCGGAGTACTACCCGACCCTCACGATGACCGGCGAACCCGTACGCCTGGAGCCGGCGATCGGCGGCGGCCCCTGCGGCACGGAGGTCACCGGTCCGCACTGAGCGGCCGGCCTGCGAGGGCGGTCAGCCGCCCGAGACGTCCGACTCCGCGTCCTGGGGGACCCCGCAGTCCCACGGGTCGTCCAGCCACCCCTCGGGCAGGAGCACCTTGGCGCGTTCGCCCGACTTGCCGCGCGGCGTGTCGGTGTTCGGCGGCCACGGCTGGTCGCGTTCCAGCTTGTCGAGCCCAGCCCGCAGCCCGTCGAGCGAGTCGGCCGTGGCCAGCTCACGCCGCAGCTCGCTCCCGACCGTGAACCCCTTCAGATACCACCCGACGTGCTTCCGGAAGTCGGAAATGGCGGACTTCTCCGCGTCGAAGCAGTCGGTCAGCCCCTCGGCGTGCCGGAACATCACGTCGGCGACCTCGCCGAGCGTCGGCCGGGCCCGCTCGGGGCTGCCGTTGAACGCGTTCTCCAGATCGCGGAACAACCACGGCCGCCCCAGGCACCCGCGCCCGACCACGACCCCGTCGCACCCGGTCTGCCGCACCATCCGGACGGCGTCGTCGGCGCACCAGATGTCGCCGTTGCCCAGCACCGGGATCTCCTGCACGGCCTCCTTCAGCCGGGCGATGGCCTCCCAGTCGGCGACGCCGCCGTAGTGCTGCCGCGCCGTGCGCGCGTGCAGCGCGACGGCGGCGACCCCCTCCTCGGCCGCGATCCGCCCGGCGTCGAGGTAGGTCAGGTGGTCGTCGTCGATGCCCTTGCGCATCTTGATCGTCACGGGCAGCGGCCCCGCGTTCGCCACCGCCGCCCGCAGGATGCGCCGCAGCAGATTGCGCTTGTACGGCAGCGCCGAGCCGCCCCCGCGCCGCGTCACCTTGGGCACGGGGCAGCCGAAGTTGAGGTCGATGTGGTCGGCGAGGTCCTCCTCGACGATCATCCGGACCGCCCGGCCCACGACGTCGGGATCGACGCCGTACAGCTGGATGCTGCGGGGTCGTTCGGACTCGGCGAACCTGATCATCCGCATCGTCTTGGCGTTGCGCTCGACGAGCGCCCGCGTGGTGATCATCTCGCAGACGAACAAGCCCGCGCCCTGCTCCCGGCACAACACCCGGAACGGCGCGTTCGTGATGCCCGCCATGGGCGCGAGCACCACGGGCGGCCATACCTCAATCGGCCCAATCTTCACCCGCCCAGTTGTAGCGCAGGTCAGCCGGGAACCGGTATTCCGCAGATAGGCTGGGAGACGGCATCATCACGGGAGGGGACGGATGCTTCTTCGCGTTCGCGTGGCGCTGCCCGACAGACCGGGGTCGCTGGCGCAGGTCACCAAGGTCCTGGGGGCGGCGGGAGCCGACATCACCCAGGTGACCGTTCTCGACCGGGGCGACGGCAGGGCGGTGGACGACATCACGGTCTTCTGCCCGGAGAGCACCCCGCGCGAGGCCCTGCTCAAGAGCCTGCAGAGCGTCGAGGAGGTCACGGTCGAAGGCATCTGGACCACCCGCGAGGCGCCCGGCACCTACCCGGAGCTGGAGATCCTCAAATACATCACCACGGCCGGCGACCGGGCGCTGACCACGCTGGTCGACTCGCTGCCGGTCCTGTTCAGCGCCGACTGGGCCGCGACCACCACCACCGCGGGCTCCCGCGTCGTGTACGCCAGCTGGCGCGCCCCGCGGGAGATCGCCATCCCCGGCGCGGTGCCGTCCCGGCCGCTGGCCATGACGCTCGACGACGGCCTCCACCTGATCCACGCGCCGCTGCCGCCGCTGGCCCTGACGCTGCTGCTGGCCCGTTCGGAGGGGCCGGCGTTCCACCGCATCGAGGTCCACCGCCTCACCCGCATCCTCGAGATCTTCCTGAGCCTCCCCGCGACCGAGCGCAGCGTGGCCCGCCAGCTGCGCAAGTAGGCGGCTCGTCACCCTCGCGTGGCCGTGCGGTAAGCATCCGGTCGAAAAACCCGCTAGAGTAGGGCACGCAACAGCGCGGAAGTGGCTCAGGGGTAGAGCATCACCTTGCCAAGGTGAGGGTCGCGGGTTCGAATCCCGTCTTCCGCTCGGAGTGGGATGTGACTCGGTGGCGTGGCCGAGAGGCGAGGCAGCGGCCTGCAAAGCCGTCCACACGGGTTCAAATCCCGTCGCCACCTCCAAGGACGATTAGCTCAGCGGGAGAGCGCTTCCCTGACACGGAAGAGGTCACTGGTTCAATCCCAGTATCGTCCACCACTCACGAAGCCCCGGCCCATCGGCCGGGGCTTCGTGTTGTCCCCGTGGCCGCCGGCGACCCCGCGAGCAGTGGATTGCGGAACCCCTCGCACCTCTGTTACGCAGATGACCGAGACCATCCGGCATGCGGGAGTCCGATGTGCGTAAGGCGATCAGCTACTCCGACGCGGTCCGCCTGCTGGGCGGCGAGAGCAAGGTCACCAGGCTGCTGACCGGTGCGGTGCTGGAGGCCACGCCCGTCGGTGGTGTGTTGTCGCTGTTCGACCTGAAGGACGAAGCCGTCCGGCTGGCGAACGATTCCGTCAACCGCCTGCACGACCAGCTCTCCGGCCTGGGCCGCCATGACCGGACCACCCGCTTGGAGGCGGCACACGCCGTCATCGTGATCGCCGCGTTCTTCCAGGCCCTGGACGAGGTGCCGCTGCCGTGGAAGCCCCAGGAACTGCGCCTCACCAGGGACGAGCAGATGGGCCTGGCCGGCGCGCCGCACCAGGGGGGCGACTTCGTGACCAAGCTGCTCGACGCGCAGCCCGCCGGCCTGCGTGCGCACCGTTCTCTGAAGGACACGCTCGACTCGCTCGGCGACTACTACGGTGACCTCGCGGAGGCGCTGGCCAAGTTCGCCACCGGGCTCGCGGTTCACGACCGTTACGACACCACCGAATGGCGACGGGCCACGGCCGCGCTGACCGGAACGTTGCCCGGGCTGGCCGTCCGCACGTACGAGGAGCTGTACCGGCGACTCGCCCTCGACGTCCCCGAGTTCAGGCTGTGGCTGGACACGATCGAAAGCGTGTCCGTGGCCACCGGCCTGGCGGACCTGGAGCGGGTGCTCGCCGACGTGGCCGCCCGGACCGGGCCGCCTCAGCACGCCGCGGCCCTGATGCTGCGCAACCGTAAGATCCTGGAACGCCCGATCGCCGAGACGGGGGACGCCCCTCCTGGCATGCGGCTGCCCTCGCTGGCGGACGCGTACGTCAATCCGGGTTTCCGCGTCGCGGAGGTCACCGGCGCTTCGAACGTCAGCGGCGAGTCGTGGTGGGAGGAGGTCGAGCCCCGCTCCGACATCGTCACCTTCCTGAGCCGCTACCTCACCTCGCCGGAGGCCCACACCACGCCTCTCGTCCTGCTCGGCCAGCCGGGTGCCGGGAAGTCCGTGCTGACGAAGATCCTGGCCGGTCGGCTGCTCGCCGGAGACTTCCTGCCCGTGCGCGTCCCGCTGCGGGAGGTGCCCGCCGACGGCACACTCCGCGAGCAGATCGAAGCCGCGATCCACCAGGCCACCGGGGAACGCCTGAGCTGGCCTGAGCTGGTGCGCACGGCCGGCGGCGCACTTCCGGTGATCATGCTGGACGGCCTGGACGAGCTGTTGCAGGCGACCGGCGTCCATCGCTCCGACTACCTGCGGCAGATCATCGAGTTCCAGCAGAGCGAGACCGACCTGGGCCGCTCCGCCGCGGTCCTCGTCACGACGCGGACCGCGGTCGCCGACAGGATGCGCTTCCCCGAGGGGTGCCTGGCCGTGCGTCTCGAACCGTTCGACGACGGCCAGGTCGCCCAGTGGCTGGAGGTGTGGAACCGTGCCAACCAGGCGTACTTCGCCGAGTGCGGACGCCGGCCGCTCTCTCCCGACGCCGCCCTGCGCCACCCCGACCTCGCCGCCCAGCCGCTGTTGCTCCTCATGCTCGCGCTGTACGACGCCGACGCCAACGCGCTCCAGCACGGCGACGAAGGCCTCAGCCACGCCGACCTGTACGAACGTCTCCTCCTGCTGTTCGCTGAGCGGGAGGTCCGCAAGCACGTGCCCGGCCTGGACAAGGAGAAGCTGAGCCAGGAGATCGAGATCGAGCTCTACCGGCTCGCGGTGGCGGCGTTCGGCATGTTCAGCCGGGGCCGCCAGCGCATCTCCGCGGCCGAGCTCAACGACGACCTCGCGAATCTCACGGTGACCCCGGCGGCGCAGACGGGCACTTTCCAGAGCCCGCTGTCCGGCGCCGACCGGGTGATCGGCCGGTTCTTCTTCGTGCACCGCTCCGACGCCGTGCAGGACGGCGTGACGCTGCAGACGTACGAGTTCCTGCATGCGACGTTCGGCGAGTATCTTGTGGCGCGGCTCCTGCGCGACGAGCTCGGCAGGGTGGTGGGCCGCTGGACGGCGGCTTCGGCGGGGCCTTACTTCGCCCGTCCGGGGATCGAGGACGGCCTGCTCTACGCGCTGCTGTCCTTCGCGCTCCTCACCGAACGCACCGCCATCCTCGACTTCCTCGCCGAGTTGTTCTCCTCCCTCGACACCGCGCAGGTGAAGGACCTGCTGATCAGGCTGGCGCAGGGAGCGGAGTCCCGTACGGACCAGAGCTATTCCGGCTATCTGAGCGGCCAGTCCACGTTCATCACGCGGCACGCGTACTACACCGCGAACCTCGTGATCCTGGCCGCCCTCGTCGAAGGCGGCGTGCTCGGCAGCGAGCTGTTCCCCGGTGGCGGGCATCCCCGGATCCCGTGGCGTTCTCTCACCGCCCTGTGGGAGTCGCGGATCAGCGGGGACGCGCTGGCGAGCCTGACCGACAAGGTCCAGGCGGACCGGATCTGGAACGACGGCGACGCACCCGATCTGCGCATCCGCCTGACGGACGCGTCCGAGCCCGCGCGGGTCGGCGGCTTCGACTTCGCGTGGCTGAGCACCCGCCAGGACCGGCAATGGCACCTGGGCGAGGGGTCGTTGCGGGTCGCGCACTTCCTCTGCGGCCCCACGACGGACGCCCTCGCCCATGCCGCCGAACCGACGATCGACGCGTTCGAGGAGTCCTTCGACGCCTGGTCGTACCTGACCGGCACGAAACGCTCCCAGCTCTCGCCAGGACGGATCATGCTGGAGATCCTCATGGACCGCTACACGGCTCCGGGCGATCCGACCGGCCTGTACGAGCGGGCGTTCCGGATGCTGGGACGGGCGAACGACCTCATCCCCACGGCCACGCGGCTGCGTTGTCTTGCCGCCGTGCTGGACCTGATCGACGGCGAGGTCATCGCGCCCGATCGGGCCGGGCCGGTACCGGAGTGGACGCCGGTTCTCGCGAGCGGCCTGCGCGAACTCCACGACGACCTCGCCGAGGACGGGCACGACGCGCACGCGCGCACCGCCGTCGAGAAGGCCGTGTCCCTGTACCGGAGAGTGGCCGGGGCCGATCCGGCGCTCTGCCGTCCGGAACTGGCCGAGGCCTTGCTGGCCCTGTCACGCGAGTACGTCGGACAGGGCGAACAGCAGAGTGCGCTGCGCACGGTCGAGGAGGCCGTCATCCTCTACCGGACCGTGGCCGCGGACGACGCCACGACGCTGCCACGGCTGGCGGAGGCACTCCGCACGCTCGCCACTCGTCATCTGGCGGTGAAGAACCGCGCCGAGGCGGTGCGCGCCGCCCGCGAGTCCGTCGCCGTGGCCAGGGGCTTGCCGCAAGCCGATCCCGTCACCCGGCGACGGGTTCTCGCGGTCTGCCTCAAGACCCTGGCCGAAGCCCTGAACCACCAGGAAGAGGCGATCTCGGTCGAACGGGAGTCCGTCGACCTGTACAGAGGGCTGGCGGCGGACGACCCGGACGGGTGGCTGCCGTCCCTCAAGGACGCGCTCGACGACCTGTCGTACAGCCTGTCGTATCGGGGCGATCTCCAGGGGGCGCTGGCCGCGAGCCGGGAGTCGTTGTCCATCGTGAGAACGCTGGAACAGCAGGACATGCCCCGATGGCGGCGTGAGCTGATCTGGTCACTGGACAATGTCGCCTTCGATCTCAGCAGGCTGGGGCTCCACGACGAGGCCGAAGCCGCGTCTCTGGAAGCCATAGCACGGTGCCGCAAGGATCCGGACATCCCCACGAACCGTCTGGGCGACTGCATGACCACTTTGGCAGAGGTCCTCTACCTCGCCGGGCAGCCGGAGCGGGCCCTGCCCGCCGCACAGGAAAGCGTCTCCCTCTTCCGTGCCCTGGACGATGCCCAACCGGCCCAGTGGCGTACCCAGCTCGCCAGGGCGCTCAACGCCCTGTGCAACGTCTTCATCGGGCTACGCGACCTCGACCGGGCGCTGACGGCCGCCGGCGAATCCATCGATCTGCTGCGCGCGGAGAGCGGCGACAACTCCGGCAGGAACCTGACGCAGGCGCTGCTCTCGCGCATGGAGACGCTCGTGGTTCAGGGGCGGCATCAGGAGGCGAGCGCGGTGGCCGAGGACGCGCTCGCCTGTTGCGAGGACCTACGGACCCGCACGGAGGCGATCGTCTCCTGGTGGGAAGTGGACTCCCTGATCATGGCTGGCCGCCGTGTCGCGACGGAGGGCCGGCCTCAGGACGCCGTGCGTCTCCTGGTCAAGGCGGTCGAATACGCCGAGGACCGTGAGACGCTCGTGATCGCCGCGTACGACGCCCTGCGGCCGGCGTGGCTACGCCGGCGGGAAGCGGTGGAGGCGGCGTACCAGGAGGCGACGGGTGGCCGGCTTCCCGATCGCGTCACTGCGGGAAGCCCGACCGCCCCGATCACTGACCGGCGAGGCCCGTGTGGGCGACGCCGCGGATGATCTGGCGCTGGAAGAGCACGAACACCACCAGCAGCGGCAGGCCGGCCAGCACCACCGAGGCCATGATCTGCGCGTAACGCAGGCCGAAGGTGCCCTGCACGACGTTGGCCAGGCCCACCGGCAGGGTCATCGTGTTCGGGTCGGTGGAGACGAGGAACGGCCACAGGAAGTTGTTCCACGTGTTGATGAACGTGAAGATCGACACCGCCCCCAGCACCGGCCGCGACAGCGGCAGCACGATCTGGAAGAACACCCGCCAGCGGCCGGCGCCGTCCACGAACGCCGCCTGCTCCAGCTCGGCCGGCACGTCCTGGAAGAACTTGAACAGGATGTAGACGATCAGCGGCGCGGCCACCTGCGGCAGGATGATCGCCCACCAGGTGTCCACCAGGCCGAACGACACCATCTCGGCGAACAGCGGCGCGATCAGCACCTGCGGCGGCACCATGATCCCGGCCAGGACGAGCCCGAGCAGCGCCCGCTGGCCCCTGAACTGCGTGCGCGCGAACCCGTACGCGGCCATCGCCGAGAACAGCACGGTCATGAACGTCACCACGAGGGCCGTGACGGTCGAGTTGATCGCCCACTTGACGATGCCGCCGGTGCCCAGGACCAGCGCGTACGCGTCGAAGGTGATCTCGCTGCCGAACCACTCCAGCGGGATCTTGGTGGTCTCCGCCTCGGGCTTGAGCGACGTCGCCACCGCCCAGGCCAGCGGCGCGAGCCAGATGACCGCCAGCGCCAGCGTCACCACGAGCAGGACGAGCTGGCCGAAGCTGAACCGCTTGGTCACGACGTGACCTCCTCACGCTTGCGGAACAGCCGGAGCTGCGCCAGGGACACGATGACGATGAGGACGAACAGGATGTACGACACGGCCGAGGCGTAGCCGATGCGGTAACCGGTGAAGCCGACGTCGTAGGCGTACTCGATGATCGGGCGGGTGGAGTCCTCGGGGCCGCCGCCGGTCATCAGGTAGATCTGGTCGAAGACCTTCAGCGAGGCGACGAGCTGCAGCACCACGATGAGCGCGGTGGTGCGGCGCAGCAGCGGCAGGGTGATCGAGCGCAGTTTGTCCCAGGCGGTGGCGCCGTCGATGGCGGCGGCCTCGTACAGATGCTGGGGGATGGACTGCAGGGCGGCGAGGTAGAGCAGGAAGTTGAAGCCGACCGTCCACCAGACCGTGGTCAGCACCACCGACCACATGGCCACCGAGGGGTCACCGAGCCACAGGATGTCGGTGCCGAGCGTGCCGTTCAGCAGGCCGAAGTCGGGCGGGTAGATCATCTGCAGCCACAGGAGCGACACCACGGCCGACGGCAGCAGGAACGGCCCGAAGAACGACAGCCGCCACAACCACTGCATGAAGCGCAGGTTGTGCACCAGCAGCGCGAACACCAGGCCGAGGAAGACCAGCGGGATCGTGCTGAGCACGGTGAAGACCAGCGTGTTCCACAACGAGCGCCACATGCGCGGGTCGGAGAAGGCCTCGGCGTAGTTGTCGAACCCGACGAACCGGTCGTTGCCGCCGGCGATGTTGACGCTGGAGAAGCTCATCTGCAGGCCGAGCAGGGTCGGCCAGATCAGGAAGACCGCGTAGACGATGAGGAAGGGCGCCACGAACAGCAGCCCGTGCTGGGTCCAGCCGCGCCGGACCTTGGCCTTGGTGACGGGGGCGGCGGTCACGGGGGCCGCGACGGTGGTGGTCATCATCGCTCCTCGTCGGGGAAGGGGTTCGGGGCCGACAGCAGCCGGGTGAGCGACGCCTTGGCGGCGGCCAGCCCTTCTTCCGGCGTGCGCTCGCCGCTGATCACCGGGGAGAACGCCTCGCCGAAATCGATCCACAGCCGCGAGGCCGACCCGGCGAACCACACCTGCGGGTCGAGCGCGACGTCGGTGATGACCGAGCGGTACTCCGACTGCGGCTGCAGCGCCAGGTACTCCGGCCGCTCCAGCGCCGGCAGGTACGCGGGCACGTGCCCGGCCACGGCCCAGTCGGCGCTGTTCTTCACGATGTGGGCGATGAACCGGTACGTGGCCCGCTCGACCTCGGGGTCACGGTCACGCTGGTGCGGCAGCACGAACGCGTGGCAGTCGGCCTGCGCCTGGTGGCCGCCGAAGACGCTGGGGAAGCGCGTCATGCTGAACGGCGTCCCGCGTTCCTTCAGGCCGGCGATCTCCCAGTCGCCGTTCCACAGGAACGCCGCCTGGCCGTTGGTGAAGTTGGCGACGGAGGAGCCGTAGTCGGTGCGCCAGTCGCACAGCCCCTCCTGCCCGAGCCGGGCCATGAGCCGCAGCGCCTCCAGCGCCTTGGCGTCGTCGATGGCGATCCGGGTGCCGTCCTCCGACAGCAGGGTGCCGCCGCTCTGCGGGTAGAGCGACCACCACACGCGCCAGGGGCCGACGGTGCCGAGGCCGAGCGCGTCGAAGGCGAGCGGCGGGCGGCCGCCCATGACCTGCTTGGCCTCGTTCAGCATGGCGATCAGCTCGTCGACGCCGGTGGTGGGGCGCAGCTTGCCGTCCGGGCCGAGCAGCCCGGCCCTGCCGCAGATGTCGGTGTTGTAGTACTGCACCATCGGGTGGGCGTCGAACGGGATGGCGTACAGGACGCCGTCGATGTGGGCCCGCTCCCAGATGGGCGGGCTGAAGTCGGCGCCCCGCAGGCCGGCCTCCTCCAGGAGAGCCACGTCGATCGGGTCGAGGATCTGGCCGGCGCCGATCCCGGCGAGCCGGGCCAGGTGGAAGGTGGCCAGATCGGGCGAGCGCCCGCCGGAGCCGGCCATCGCGATCTTCGTGTAGTACGGCTCGCCCCAGGCGAGCACGTTCTCCTCGACGAAGACGTCGGGGTTGGCGCGGGCGAACGCCCCCACCATCTCCTTCATGACGAGGCCGTCGCTGGCGCCCAGGAAATGCCAGTACTGGACGCGGGTCTGTGAGGAGCCGAGCCCGACGGGGAGGGCGCAGCCCGTGGCGGCGGCGCCGAGCAGGGCGAGGCTGCCGCCGAGGAGGTGCCGGCGGGAGATGTCGGGGGGACCGTGCACGGGGGCCTCTTCCTTTACCGAGCTATCGCTTGGCCAAGTTCTCGCTAACGTCAGAGGGTTGCGGGGCAGGTGTGGAGACGGCCTGTCGCTGCGGCGCGACGGCCGACGGGGGCGCACGTCCGGATCGCGGACGCGCCGCTCGGAGCCCGGGTGTTTCGCCGGGGTTACCCGAGTGTTAGCGGTAACACACCGGCTGTCAAGGGTCCCCGGGGCTGTGACCGCACACCCCTTGACCGGTACGGGTGATAACGCTAACAATCTGGTTCACGCCCCCGCCAGACCAGGAGTCGCCTCGTGCACCAGGCCAAGCTCACGCTCGATCCCGCGTTCACGATCGCACCGGTACGCCGGCGCACCTTCGGCACGTTCGTCGAGCACCTCGGCCGCTGCGTCTACACCGGCATCCACGAGCCGGGCCACCCGACGGCCGACGACGACGGCTTCCGCCGTGATGTGCTCGACCTCACCAGGGAGCTCGGCGTGTCCGTCGTCCGCTACCCGGGCGGCAACTTCGTCTCCGGATACCGGTGGGAGGACGGCATCGGCCCGGTCGCCCAGCGGCCCCGCCGGCTCGACCTCGCCTGGCACAGCACGGAGACGAACGAGGTCGGCGTCGACGAGTTCGTCCGCTGGTGCCGCAAGGCCGGCGTCGAGCCCATGATGGCCGTCAACCTCGGCACGCGCGGCATCGCCGAGGCCCTCGACCTGCTCGAATACTGCAACCACCCGTCCGGCACCGCGCTGTCCGACCTGCGCGTCGCCAACGGCTCGAAGGAGCCGCACGGCATCCGCATGTGGTGCCTGGGCAACGAGCTGGACGGCCCCTGGCAGACCGGCCACAAGACCGCCCACGAGTACGGCCGGCTGGCCGCCGAGACCGCCCGCGCCATGCGCACGATCGACCCCACGCTGGAGCTGGTCGCCTGTGGCAGCTCCGGCTCCGGCATGCCGACCTTCGGCGCGTGGGAGGCCACGGTGCTGGAGGAGGCGTACGACGTGGTCGACTACGTCTCCTGCCACGCCTACTACCAGGAGCACGACGGCGACCTCGGCAGCTTCCTGGCCTGCTCGACCGACATGGAGTACTTCATCCGCTCGGTCGTGGCCACCGCCGACTCCGTCGGGGCCAGGCTGAAGTCGCGCAAGCGGATCGACATCTCCTTCGACGAGTGGAACATCTGGTACCAGACGCGCAACCGGGACGCCGAGCCGCTGACGGACTGGCCGGTCGCGCCGCGGCTGCTGGAGGACCAGTACCACCTGGCCGACGCGGTGGCCTTCGGCGGGCTGCTGATCACGCTGCTGCGCAACAGCGACCGGGTGACCGCCGCGTGCCTGGCCCAGCTGGTGAACGTGATCGCGCCGATCATGACGGAGCCGGGCGGGCGGGTGTGGCGGCAGACCACGTTCCACCCGTTCGCGCAGGCGTCCCGGCACGCGGCCGGCGACGTGCTGCGGGTCGAGCCGGTCGCGCCGGCGTACGAGACGAAGGCGTACGGCGAGGTGCCGGTGATGGACGCGGTGGCCACGCACGGCGAGGACGGCACGACGGTGTTCGCGGTGAACCGCTCGGCGGACCGGGCGGTGTCGCTGGAGATCGACGCGCGGGCGCTAGGCGGCGTGCGCGTGGTCGAGGCCACCACGCTGACCGACCCCGACGTCTACGCCCGCAACAGCGCCGACGAGCCCGATAGAATCGCGCCCCGGGCGAACCCCGACGTCGAGGCCGATCCGCTGCGCGTCCTGCTGCCCCCGGTCTCCTGGAACGTGATCCGGCTCGCCTGACGGCACCGCCGGCCTCGCCCCGCCTGACGGGTAGCGCTGGTCAGGCGGGGCTGGTGGTGCTCTCGCGGACGACGAGCTCCGGCTCGACCAGGACGCGGGCCTGCGGCTCGGCGCCCGCCATCCGGTCCAGCAGCAGCCGGAAGGCGTGCCGGCCGACCTCGCGGAAGTCCTGCCGGACGGTCGTCAGCGGCGGCCAGAAGTAGGCGGACTCGGGGACGTCGTCGAACCCCGCCACGCTGACGTCCTCGGGCACCCGCCGGCCCGCCTCGCGCAGCGCGCGCAGCACGCCGAGCGCCATCTGGTCGTTGGCCGCGAACACGGCCGTGACACCGGGGTCCCCGGCCAGGCGGCGGCCCAGCTCGTAGCCGGAGCGCGAGCTCCAGTCGCCGCGCAGCACCTCGGGCACCGGCCGGCCGGCGGCCTCCAGGACGCCGCGCCAGCCGTCGATGCGGCCGTTGGCGTCGAGCCAGTCGGCCGGCCCCGCGACGTGCAGGACGCTCTCGTGGCCGAGGTCGAGCAGGTGGCGGGTGACGAGGGCCGCGCCCGCGCGCTGGTCGACCTTGGCCACCGGCACCGGGATGTCGTCGCCGGCGTCGACGGCGACGACCGGCATCTCGGGCGGCAGGTGGCGCAGCCCGTCGGCGGCCGACTCGTGCGGCGCGACGATGATCACCCCGTCGACCGCCTGCGTGCGCAGCCGCTGCACGCCCTCCTCCATCGAACGGCGGTTGAGCGAGCCGAGGCTGACGATGCTGACGTTGTAACCGGCCTGCCGGGCGGCCTGCTCGATGCAGTAGAGCATGGTCGCCGGGCCGTAGAGCGTGGTGTCGATGCTGACCACGCCGAGCACGCCGGAGCGGCCGGTGACGAGCTGGCGGGCGGCCTGGTTGGGCCGGTAGTCGAGCTCGCGCACGGCGGCCAGCACCCGGGCCCTGGTCTCGGCGCGTACGAGGTCGGGCGCGTTGAGCACCCGGGAGACGGTCATGGTGGAGACGCCGGCGCGAGCGGCGACGTCCATGAGCACCGCAGGCCGGCCGGTTCTCGGTTTCACCGCGCGCTCACCCCCCTCAGCGGAAACGCTAACAGGACCTCGGACCAAGCGCTCGGGCATTAACGCCGGCCCCTGTGTGCGCGGTGGGTCGCGGCGCCGTACAGGGAGACTCGTTCGTCCGCGTCGTGCTGGACGTCCGCGGTCAGGAACAGCTCCGCCTCCCACGGCCGGTAGGCGATGTTGACGGTCCACTGCTCGTAGTACCAGTCGCTGTAGCCGCCGCAGGTGACGGCACGGCGGGGGGGCCGCGGCCTCGGCGCCGCGGGCGCTCTTGTACCAGCGGATCCTGATCCGCTGGACGATCAGCGTCATGCGTCGCTCTCGCCCGGGTGGATGAGGAGGATGAACGTGCGGGCGTAGGAGACGCCCTCGGCCGGGCGGGGCCAGTCGAGGGCGGCCAGGGCGTGGGAGGCGGCCTCGTGGTAGGCGCCGGCGACCCGGACCTCGGCCGTCTCGCCGCCCTCCCCGCCGCCGAAGAACGCCTTGACGCCGATCAGGTGCTCCCGGCCGAACGCGTCCTTCAGCGCCGGGGCGAGGTGCGGCAGCAGCACGTGCTGGACGGCCCAGCGCTGCACGGCGTCGTGCCGGTCGCCGGTGCCCCAGCCGGTGATGCCGCCGTGGATCGCGTGCCAGCCGGGGAGGCCGCCGGGGTCGCCGGGGGCGAAGTGGGCGGCGTGCGTGCCGTCCTGGAGGAGGAGTTCGAGCAGCGCGCTGCCGGTGGTGTCGAGCCATGAGGTGACGGCCCGGCCGACGGCCTCCTCGACGGTGGCGCCGTACCCGGAGGCGCAGTCGCTGATCGTGGTCTCGGCGGCGCGTCCGACATCGAGCACGAAGTCGAGGTCGAGGTGGGCCGGGTGGCCGGTGTGGTCGGCGCCGAGCAGCACCGCGAGCGTGCCCGGGCCCTTGGCCAGGCCGTCGCGGACCTCCCAGTGCCTGCCCATGGCCGCGCTGAGGCGTTCGGCGACCATGCCGAGCACCACGTCGTCCGCGAGCCGCTGACCGTCCATGCTCCCACTCCTTGATCGGATGGCCGCCATCGGCCAGACTAGCCGAGCTTGATCATCGCGGCGTTGACCTCGGCGGGTGACGCCGGGGAACGCCGGGTACCTGCCTCTGCATGAGCGGGCAGTGGAGGGCGGACAAGGGCAGGTTCACCGGGTTCCGGATCGCGCGGGTGAACGCCCGCTCGGCGCCGTGGGACCGCGAGCCGGTGCGCGGCGGCGAACCGGACGAGGGCCCGGAGCCGCTCAAGCCCATGTGCCGCACGTGGGGGTACCTCACGTGAAGATCCGTTACCTGCTGCTGCACGCGTACGGGACGGGCGGCACCATCCGTACGGTGATCGAGCAGGCGGGCGCGATGGCCGCCGCCGGGCACGACGTCGAGCTGGTCAGCGTGGTACGGCGGCGCGACGAGCCCGCGTTCGCGCCCGACCCCCGCGTCACGCTGAGCACGCTGGTGGACGAGCGCGGCGGGCGGCGGCCCGACTCCGTCGCCCGCCGGGCGTGGCGCAGGATGCGCGGGAAGGTCGTGCCGAAGGGCGAGTTCGCGGCGGGCTACTTCACCGAGCGGGTGGAGCGGGCCACGATGCGCTACGTCTCGGGGCTGCGCGACGGCATCCTGGTGACCACCCGGCCGGCGCTGAACCTGATCTCCGCCCGCCGTGCGCCGGCGTCGGTCATCAGGGTGGCCCAGGAGCACATGAACCTGTCGGCGTACCCGGAGACCATCCGCGGGGAGATCGCCCGTCACTACGGCCGGTTCGACGCGGTCACGGTGCTGACGCGCGGCAACCAGGCGGAGTACGAGCGGCTGCTGCCCGGCACGCCGGTCGTGCACATCCCGAACGCCGTCCCGCGCACCCGGGGCGGGCGCTCGCGGCAGGTGAACCCCGTGGTCGTCGCGGCCGGGCGGCTGGTGCCGCAGAAGGGGTTCGACCTGCTCATCAGGGCGTTCGCGCAGGTGGTGGCCGAGCATCCGGAGTGGCGGCTGCGCGTCTTCGGCACCGGCCCGCGCCGGGGCGAGCTGGCCGGGCTGGTCGAGCGGTACGGGCTGCGCCGGCACGTGGAGTTGCCCGGCCGCACCCGGCGGCTGGAGCAGGAGATGGCCGGGGCGTCGGTGTACGCGCTGAGCTCCCGGTTCGAGGGGCTGCCCATGGTGATGATCGAGGCGATGGCGCACGCGCTGCCCGTGGTGGCGTTCGACTGCCCGACGGGGCCCGGTGACGTGCTGACCGACGGCGTGGACGGTGTGCTCGTGCCGCCCGGCGACGTGGACGGGCTGGCGGCGGCGCTCAAGCGGGTCATCGCCGACCGGGAGCTGCGGGTGCGCATGGGGGCGGCGGCGGCCGAGACGGCGAAGCTCTACGCCGCGGAACGCGTGATGCCGCTGTGGGAGCGGTTGTTCGCTGATTTGTCGCGTGATCGACGTGTTTCGCGTGACTTGTGGCACACAAGCTGACTACTAACCAGTTTTCCGGCATATTTCGCTAAAAGATTTACCTTTTCCGTTTTGCCTGTTCTGTCGGGGTTTCTGAAGGTACGAGTCAGGACATTTCGTACATTTCGCCAACATCTTCCCAAGATGCGCGGCACTCTGAAGCGCATGCGTAATCGGAAAGCTTTCATGACCGCCGCGGCAGGCGCCCTCGCTCTCGTCACGGGGCTCACGGCACCCGCGTATGCACAGGCGACCGCCGCTCCCTTGACCGCCGCTGCCTTGACCGCCGCTCCGCAGTCCGCGACCGACGCCCCCGCCGTGTACGGCAAGGCCGCGTACCTGATGGACGCCACGTCCGGCGATGTGCTGTTCGAGAAGGCCGGCACCGAGCGGATGCCGATCGCCAGCCTGACCAAGACCATGACGGCGTACGTCGTGCTGAAGACCGCCAAGCCCACCGACGTGGTGCGGATCAAGCGGGAGGACGTGCAGTACGCCGTGGACGGCGGCGGCACCACCGCGAACCTGCGCCCCGGCGACCGCATCACGGTCGGCCAGCTCCTTTACGGCCTCATGCTCCCCTCCGGCGCCGACGCCGCCCACGCCCTCGCCCGCACGTACGGCCCCGGCGTGCCCGGGTTCGTCGCCAAGATGAACGCCACGGCCCGCGAACTCGGCATGAACGACACCGAGTACGTCAACGCCGACGGCCTGCCCATGCCCGGCAGTGACGGCTACTCCACCGCCAGGGACCAGGCGGTGCTGGCCGCCAAGGCGCTGCAGGTGCCGCTGATCAAGGAGGTCGCCGGCACCCGCTACCACAGCCTGGCGGCCGGCGACGGGCACCGCTCGTACAGCTGGCGCAACACCAACCGGCTGCTCGGCACGTCCGGCGCGATCGGACTGAAGACCGGCTTCACCAGGGCGGCGGGCTACTGCCTGGCGTTCGCGGGCGAGTCGAACGGGCGGCTGCTGGTCGGCGTGCTGCTCGACGAGTCTGTCTCCAGCCGGCGCTTCTCGACGGCCGAGAACCTGTTGTCGTGGGGTGCATCCGCCCGCCAGGACCTCTAGCACCAACGCCGTTCAGTTAAGGACGAAGGCGGTTCGTCAAGACCGGTGAACGAAGCAGCGGAGCCGCTGTAGAAGAGGTCTGTCACTCCAAGACATCCTCACTACAGGAGCTCCGCTGTTGGAACAGGT
>NZ_POUD01000203.1 GCF_003236395.1 Nonomuraea aridisoli
CACCGACCCCGGGCCCAGCAACCACCGACGCCCCCTGACCACCGACCCGCAGGTGCCGGGGGTGTCTCTCTCAGCCGTCTTGGGAGGCCGTTAGTCGGTGGTGAGCTGGACGAAGCCGGTGCCGGCGCGGTAGTTGGGGGACTGGTGGCGGAAGTAGGTGTTGTAGACCTCGCAGTAGCGCCCGCCGCGCGACAGCAGGCTCTGGTGGTCACCCTCCTCCACGATGCGCCCGTGGTCGAGCACGATGATGCGGTCGACGTGTTCGATCGTGGACAGGCGGTGGGCGATGACGATGGACGTGCGGCCCGCCAGCACCACGTCGAGGCCCTCCTGGATCTGAGCCTCGGTCAGCGGGTCGACGCTGGCCGTGGCCTCGTCGAGGACGACGATGGCAGGGTCCTGGATGAGCAGCCGGGCCAGGGCGACGAGTTGCCGCTGCCCCATCGACAGGGCGCGGCCGTGCTCGCCGACGTCGGTCTCCAGGCCGTTCGGCAGGGCTTCGACCCAGTCGCCGCCGCCGACGGCCGCCGCGGCCGCGCGTACTTCGTCGTCGGTGGCGTCGGGGCGGGGGTAGCGGATGTTGTCGGCGACCGTGCCGCTGAACAGGAACGGCGCCTGGGGCACCGCGCCGATCTGGCGGCGGTAGGAGGTCAGGTCGAGGGTGCGGATGTCGCGCCCGTCGATCAGCAGGCCGCCCGCCTGGAACTCGTAGAAGCGGGTGATGAGCTTGCCGAGCGTGGACTTGCCGGCGCCCGTGTGGCCCACCAGCGCCACCGACTCGCCCGCCTCGATGGTCAGGTCGAAGTCGCGCAGCACGGGGTGGTCGGCGTCGTAGCCGAAGGTGAGGCCGCGGAACTCGATGCGGCCGGCCAGCCGACCGGCCTCCTGGGAGTCGGTCTGCACCACCCGCGGCGGGGCGTCGATCAGCGCGAAGACCCGCTCCGAGGCCGACAGCCCCTGCTGGAACTGCGACCAGAACGCGGCGATGGACGTCAGCGGCATCCAGAACAACGCGACGCCCTGCAGGAACAGGTACCAGTCGCCCGCCGAGAGCCCGTCGCCGAGCACCGCCACCCCGCCGAGCTGCACCAGCGCGACCGTGGCGAGCCCCGCCACCAGGAACAGCACCGGGAAGATGCCGGAGAAGACGAAGCCCTGCCGCAGCGTGACCTCGTAGCTCTGCCGGTTGATCGGCCGGAACTCGTCGTAGACCTGGCGTTCCTGGCGGAAGTTCTTCGCCACGGCGATGCCGCCCATGGTCTCCTGGAGGTTGGCGTTGACCCGGCTGAGCGAGCGCTGCGCCCGCCGCGTGCTGAGCCTGGCCAGCCGCCGGAAGACCAGCGCCAGGCCCATCACGATGGGCACCACCAGCAGCGTCAGCAGGGCCAGCTCGACGCTGCGGGCGAACAGCAGGGCGGTGACGAAGCCGACCATCAGCACCTGGCTGATGAGGTCCATCGTCAGGGTGGAGACGGTGGCGAAGTCGTCGGTGTCGGACGTCACGCGGCTGACGATCTTGCCGGACGGCGTCTCGTCGTAGAACGACAGGTCGCGCGCGAGCACCGCGTCGAAGGCGTCCTCGCGCAGCCGCAGCACCACGTCGCCGGTGACCTGGGCGCTGTGTTTCTGCCGGACGTAGTTGAACACCCACGACAGCGCGCCGGTGACGAGCACCGCGAGGACGAGCAGCGGGCCCGCCTCGCCGATGGTGCCGTCGGCGATCGCGTCGACCGCGACGCTGACCAGCGTCGGGATGGCCGCCTGGCTTGCCGACACCAGCACGATCATGGTGGCGACCAGCACCATCGCGCCGAACTTGGGGCGGAAGTAGGACAGGATCCGGCGCAGCAGGTCGCGGTCGTCGTAGGTGCGGTCGTAGTCCTCGGCCTCGAGGCCGTCCATGATGAAGCCCATCAGCGCGCCCCTCCCTGCTCGCTCGCCAGCACGGGCCCCTGCTCGACGGGGCCCAGCCCGGCCTCGTCGTAGTGGGCGAACACCCGCCGGTAGAGGCGGCTGCGCGCGATCAGCTCGTCGTGGGTGCCGAAGTCGGCCACCTGGCCGCGCCGCAGCAGCAGCACCTTGTCGGCCCAGCGGATCTGCGAGAGCCGGTGGGTGATCAGCAGCGTCGTGCGCCCCTCCTGGATGCGCTCGATGGCCTGCTGGATCTTGTCTTCGGTCGCGGAGTCGATCGCGCTGGTGGAGTCGTCGAGCACGAGGATCGCGGGGTCGGTCAGCAGCGCCCGCGCGATGGCCAGGCGCTGGCGCTGCCCGCCCGAGAGGGTGACGCCGCGCTCGCCGATGACGGTGTCGTAGCCCTCGTCGAGCTCGGCGACGAACTCGGCGGCCTGCGCGTCCTCGGCTGCTCTGACCACGGCCTCGCGGTCGGCCCGCTGGCCCATGCTGAAGCCGATGTTCTCCGCCACCGAGCGGGAGAACAGCACGATGTCCTGCTCGATCGTGGAGATCTGGGAGCGCAGCGAGTCGAGGTCCCACGCGCGCACGTCGACGCCGTCGACCAGGATGCGGCCCGAGGTCACGTCGTAGATGCGCGGCACCAGCTTGGTCAGCGTGCTCTTGCCGGACCCCGTCTCGCCGACGATCGCCACCGTCTCGCCGGGCCGCACGGTGAACGACACCCCGCGCAGCGCCGGCTCGCCACCCTCGTCGTAGGCGAACGTGACGTCGTCGAAGACGATCTCGCCGCTGATCGGCGCGGTGTGCCCGGTGGCGGGCTGGTCGATCTCGCTGTCGGCGGTGATGATGCCGAGGATGCGGCGCGAGGAGACGATGCCGATCTGGATCAGCGAGAACGTGAAGATCGACATCGAGGTCGGGAAGCCGAGCTGGCCCATCAGGCCCATGAAGGCCACCAGCTCGCCGATGCTGATCGCCCCCGAGGCGTGCAGCGCGAGCGCGTGCCACAACGCCCCGGCCATCGCGAACGCGAACAACAACGTCGGCAGGTAACGCGCCTGCACCAGCCCGTTGCGCACGAAGGAGTCGCGGTAGCGGCGCGCGTTGGCCCGGAAGCGCAGCCGCTCCTGCCCCTCCTGCGCCGTCACCTTGATCACCTCGATGCCGCGCACGGCCTGGTTGAGCCCGGCGTTGAGGTCGCCGAACTCCTCCCGCATGCGCGTGGCCACCGGGTTGAGCCTGCGCATGTAGAGCCAGAGCGCGAGCACGAACACGACCGCGTAGACGCCTGGCACGAGCAGCAGCGACGGGTCGATGGCGGCCATGAACACCAGCGGCACCAGCCCGGTAAGCCCGGAGTCGACGATGAGGTCGAGCCCGGGCGTGACCATGATCGACAGCTGGCGGATGTCGTTGGCGGCCCTGGCCATCAGGTCGCCGACCCGCTGGCGGTTGTGGAACGTCTGGCTCTTGCCGAGCAGGCTCACGTAGAGCTCGTCGCGGGCGTCGCGCTCCAGGCGTTTGGCGAGCACCTCGCTCGACAACCGCGCGACCAGGTCGAACAGCCCGCGGCCCAGCACCACCGCGAGCAGCGCCAGCGAGACGGCGCCGAGCGCGCCCGCAGCCTGGCCGCGCTCGCCCAGCACGGCGTCGAACGCCTCGCCGGTGAGCTGCGGCACCATGGCGTTGAGCACCGTCATCACCAGCGAGCCGCCGAGGAAGCCGAGCAGGTGGAACGGATGGCGGCGCAGATGGGACCAGAGCCAGCGCACCGGGCCACGCCGGTCGTACCGGGGGCCGGAGACGGAGAACTCCGAGCTGCTGGTGGTCACGGGCATGGCCTCCCGGCCGGAGGTGGGTGGTGTCGGACCTGCTTTGTACCACCGGGGTCCGACAGTTTCCCATGGGTTTTCCGGCAGGCCCCGCCCCTACACGATCGGCGTGCGCAACGTGCCGAGCCGGTCGATCTCGACCTCCACCACGTCGCCCGGGCCGAGCAGCCACGGCGGCGTCCTGACGTACCCGACGCCGTCGGGCGTGCCGGTGGCGATCACGTCGCCGGGGTTGAGGGTGAGCGTACGGCTGATCAGGGAGAGCACCTCGCCGACCGGGAAGATCATGTCGCGCGTGTCGCCGTCCTGCACGACCGTCCCGTTGACCCGGGTGCGCACCCGCAGCCCGTCCCGCAGGTCGCCCACCTCGTCGGCGGTGACGATCGGGCCCATGGGCCCGCTGCGGTCGGCGTTCTTGCCCAGCGTCCACTGGGAGGTGAGCTTCTGGGCGCGGCGCGCGGTCAGGTCGTTGAACGTGGAGTAGCCCAGCACCGCCGCGAGCGCGGCGTCGGGGTCGGCGTCGCGCACCGGCTCCGCGACGTACGCGGCCACCTCGCCCTCCCAGTCGAGCCCCGCCTCCCCGGACGGCACGGAGACCGGCACGTCGCCCACGCTGAGCGAGGCCGTCCACCGGCCGAACAGCGTCGGGTGCTCCGGCACCTCGAAGGAGCCCTCGGCGGCGTGCGCCCGGTAGTTGAGGCCGACGCAGATCACCCGCGCCGAGGCCGGCACCGGCGGCACGAACCGTACCGAATCAGCAGGTACGGCGGAACCTTCCCGGGTGAGGCAGCCGCGCGCGTCCGCCCAGAACTCCCCCACCTCGGCCAGCACCACGACCTCGTCGCCCGATAAGCGTGCGACGCGTACCGCGTCGTCGCCCGGCAGCAGCACTCCCGCGAGCCTCACCGGCCGTCCTTCCAGCCGAGCGGCACCAGCCGCAGGTCGAACTCGATCTCCTCGTACGGGCCGTCCATCTCCCACCCGTCGGTACGCGGCCGCGGCTCGATGACGAGCTCCTGCTTGACCGCGTACGCCGCGTCGGACTCCAGGTACGGGTCGCCGGCCAGGAACACGTGCGTGGTCAGCGGGCGGTGGCCGCCGGCCGTGACGCGGTAGTGCAGGTGGGCCGGGCGCATCGGGTGGCGTCCGACGGCGCGCAGCAGCCTGCCGGCGGTGCCGTCGGTGGGCACCGGGTAGCTGCTCGGCCGGATGGTGCGGAACGCGTAGCGGCCCTCGGCGTCCGTGGTGAACAGGCCGCGCAGGTTTCCGGGGTCCTGGGCGTCGTCCTGCGTGTCGTACAGGCCCAGGTCGCTGGCCTGCCACACGTCCACCAGGGCTCCCGCGAGCGGCGTGCCGTCGCAGTCGAGCACCCGCCCGTGCACCACCGTCGCCACCCCGCGCTCCCGCTCGGGGCCGGTGCTGATCCAGGCGCCCGCCTCACGCTCGGGCGCCGGCGAGTGGAACGGCCCCTCGACCGACGACGGCGTCATGCCCTCGGGACCCTCGTTGTTGACCTCGTCGACCGCACTGGTCAGGCCCAGCATGTCGGACAGCAGGATGAACTCGTTCCTGTCGGGCGTGCACATCTTGCCGGTCTCGATGAGGAAGTCGATCCCCGCCAGCCATTCCTCGTCGGTCGGGCGCACCTCCTCGACGAAGGCGTGCAGGTGCTTGACGAGCGCGGAGACGAGCTCGTTCACGCGCGGGTCGGGCCCGTCGATCTGACTCAGTACCTGACGTAGCAGCGGGGTCACGGCGTTTTCTCCTCAATTTCTCCTCTATCCGGTCCAGGCGGGAGCGTATCCCGAAATGACCACTAATACCTAGAATGGTTCGGGTGTTTAACGGCGTACCCCCCACCCGTGCCGAAGCCCTGGCCGCCGACATCGAGACGATGATCCGCGAGCGCGGTCTCGGACCGGGCGACCTGATCGGCACCCTCGACGACTTACGGGAGCTGTCCGGCTACGGCCGCGCGACGATCAGCGAGGCGGCCCGGCTGCTCAGCGACCGCGGCACGGCGGAGATCCGCCTCGGACGCGGCGGCGGCCTGTTCGTGGCCGACCCCACCGCGGTGGTCCGGCTGCGGCACACCCTGCTCACGGTGCGCTCGCAGCCGACGACGGTGGCCGACGCGATCGCCGTACGCGAGGCGCTCGAACCCCTGATCCTCGCGGACGCCGCCCGCCACCGTACGAAGAAGGACATCGCGGACCTGCGCCGGCTCCTCACCGCCCTCGGCCGGGCGACGGCGAGCACCGACGCCTTCATGCGCGCCAACTGGGCCCTGCACGAACGCATCGCCGAGATCACCCCCAACCACCTGGCCAAGGCGGTCTACCTGGCGATGACCCGCTACGTCCGCGAGCAGTCCGAGCCCGCCGCCCCAGGCGACCGCCCCACCGGCTACCTGGAGCACCGCCTGACCGTCCACACGGACCTGGTCGAGGCCATCATCGACGGCGACCCCGCCCGCACCCGCACCGCCGTCACCCGCCACCACTCCAGCGAACCGGCTCCGCCTCGCCCTGCGATAGACGGAGTGTGAGCCTGTTCCCCTTCGGCCGAAAACCCGCGGCCGATCCGCCGGCCGTCGGCGACGACAACACCGACGCCGAGCTCCTGGCCGCCGTCGCCGCGCGGAGCACCGCCGCGCTGCGCCTCCTGCACCGGCGCCACGCCCCGTGGCTGCGCGCCCGGCTGGCCCGCCGCTGCGCCGACCCCGACGCCGTGGACGACGCCCTGCAGGAGACGTTCCTGGCCGTGTGGCGGTCGGCGGGCCGGTTCTCGGGCGACGACCCCGCGGGCTGGTTGTGGACGATCGCCATCCGGCGGCTCATCTCCACGCTGCGAGGGCGCGGCTCCCACTGGATCGGCAGCGGTGTCGAGCCGGACGACGCCGAGCCGCACCGCGGCGGGGTGACCGGCTCGGCAGAGGACGTCGTCCTTCTCGGCGTCGAGCACGGCGACCTCGGCGCCGCGCTGACCCGGCTCGCCCCGGAGCTGCGCGCGGTCATCGAGGCGACCGTGCTCGACGGGCTCACCACCAAGGAGGCCGCGCGCCTGCTCGGCATCCCGGAAGGCACGGTCAAGTCCCGCGCGTCGCGGGCCAGGGCCCGGTTGCGCGAGGAGCTGTCATGACCGACTGGCACGTCCCCGACGACCTGCGCGAACGCTACGTCGACGGCACGCTGGACACCGCGGTCGCGATGTCCGTGGACGCGCATCTCGGGCGGTGCGCACGGTGCCGGGCCGCCGTGCCGTACGAAGAGGGCTGGCTGGAGACGTCCTGGCAGCGGCTGGAGGCAGGGCTGAGCGAGCCGCGGTCGCGGCCGCTGGAACGCCTGCTGCGGCACGGCGGCGTACCGGACCACCTGGCGAGGCTGGTCGCGGCCACGCCGACGCTGAGCCGGGCGTGGCTGACCGCTGTGGTGGCCGCCCTGACGTTCGCGGTACTGGCGGCGCGGCAGGGGCCCGAGCTGGTGCCCGTCTTCCTGATCGTGGCGCCCGTGCTGCCGCTGACCGGGATCGCGCTGGCGTACGGGCCGCGGGTCGACCCCGCCCACGAGCTGCTGGCCGCCACGCCACTGGCCGGGCCGCGGCTGCTGCTCGTCAGGTCCGTGGCGGTGCTGGCGGTCGCGACCGTGCTGGCCGCGCTCGCCGCGCCGCTGCTGCCCGCGCCTCCCGGCCTCAGCGCCGCCTGGCTGCTCCCCTCGCTGGCCGCGGCCTCGGGGTGCCTGGCGTTGTCGAACCGGTTGCCCGTGCCGATCGCCGCGCTCGCCGCAGGCGGGTCGTGGCTGGCCATCGTCGGCACGGGCCACCTCGCCAGCGGCTGGCACGCCGCGTTCCACCCCCTGGCACAGGTCGGGTACGCCGTCTCCGCCGCCCTGCTCATCCTCCACGCCCACCGAACGAGCACCTCATGATCGAGATCAGCGACCTGACCAAGACGTACGGCGGCAGACCCGTCCTCGACGGCCTCGACCTGACCCTCGGCCCCGGCATCACCGGCCTGCTCGGCCCCAACGGCGCCGGCAAGACCACCCTGCTGCGCTGCCTGGCCACCACGCTGGCCCCGGACGGCGGCGCGGTGCGCGCCTTCGGCCTGGACCCGGGCGTGCCGATGCAGCGCACCGCCCTGCGGCGCCGGCTCGGCTACCTGCCGCAGGACCCGGGCTTCTACCCGCATTTCACCGCGTTCGACCTCGTGGACTATGTCGCGATCCTCAAGGAGCTGACCGACCGGCGGCAGCGGCACGCCGAGGTGCGCCGGGTCCTGGCCGAGGTCGAGCTGACCGGACAGTCCAGGACGAAGGTCCGCAAGCTCTCGGGCGGCATGCGGCAGCGGCTCGCGCTGGCTCAGGCGCTGCTCGGCGAGCCGGACCTGCTGATCCTGGACGAGCCCACCGTGGGGCTGGACCCGGAGCAGCGCATGCTGTTCAGGGCGCTGGTGTCGCGGCTGGGCGAGGACCGCACGGTCGTGTTGTCCACCCATCAGACGGAGGACGTCGCCGCGCTGTGCGAGCGGGTGATCGTGCTGCGCGACGGGCGCGTGGCCTTCGACGGCACCCCGGGTGAGCTGGCCGGCGTCGCGGCCGGACAGGTGTGGCTGTCGGACGAGGCGCCGGCGGGGGCGCGCGTGTTCTGGCGGACCGCCGACGGACGTTACCGGGTGCTCGGCGGCCCGCCGCCCGGCGCCGACGTGACGCCGCCCGGTGTCGAGGACGGCTACCTCATGCTCATCGGTGAGGTGACGGCATGACCCCCGTACGCGGCGTCACCTGGGCGCTGTTCGTGTTCGAGGCGCGCAGGCTGGCGCGGCACCCGCTCGTCTGGGGGATGACGGGGCTCGTGCTCGCCCTGCAGCTCCACCTCAGCCGGGGCGGGCAGCCGCATCTCGGCGTCGATCCGGTGAACGCGACGGGGCTGTCCACGTGCCTGGCGGGGGCCGTGCTCGTCGTGGCGAGCATGGCCGCCTCGCGGGACACCAGGCACGGGATGCCGGAGAGCCTGGCGGGTCTGCCGGGCCGGGCCGAGCACCGGACCCGCGCGGTCCTGCTCGCCACGGCGCTCGTCTCCGGGTCGGCCGCGGTCGTCGCCGTCGGCGGTTACCTGGTGATCCGCCTGCTCGGTGGCCCGGCGGCGGGCCGGTTCGACATATGGGAGCCGCTGACCGCCGTCGCCGCCGCCGTCTTCGCCGCGACGCTCGGAGTGGCCGTCGGCAGGTGGGCGCGGTGGCTGATAGCCGGGCCGGTGGTGGTGGCCGTACTCGGCTATCTGATCTTCCAGAACCCCACCAACGGCCGCCTTGGCTGGCTGCTTCCGGTCATGCAGGTGTACCAGGCCGACTGGCCCGACCGTCCGTCCGGGATCCACCTCCTGTACGTGGTCGCGCTCGCGGCGTGCTGGGCCGCCGTCGCGCTGCTGCGGCACCGCGCTCGGACCGGACGCGTCGTCGCGGCGGTGGCGGCGCTGGCCGTCGCGGTGCCCGCGGGGTCCGCCGCGGCGGCCGAGCCGCCCGGCGCCCGGCCGGGCGCCGGCCCGCTCACCATGGACGACGTGGACCCCCGCGTACGCGAGCGTTACTTCGGCCCCGGCGCTCACCGCTGCGCGGATCGGCACGGGATCACCTACTGCGCGTACGAGGGCTACGAAGCCTGGATCCCGCTCTGGGAGCAGGCCGTGCGCCCCGCGGTGGACGTGCTGCCCGCCGCGCTGCGGGCCCGCGTGCCCCGGGTCGAGCAGCGGTCTTCGACCTGGTTCTTCGGCTCGGGCTCCGACGTGATCCGGGCGCCGATGACGTGGGGCCACCCCGATCAGCGTGCCCTGATGGCGCAGGACGTGGCGATCTGGGCCACCGGCCTCGGGCGCTCACCGGCCGGCGGCCGGAACGGGTGCGACGGCGGCGGCCAGGCGCGCACGGTCGTCGCGCTGTGGATCATGGGCCAGGTAGCCCCGCCGGAGCCGCCACGCGTTTACCACGTCGACGAGAACTTCGGCCGGCGCTATCTGGTCACGTGGGGCGCCGCCGAGGTCGCCTACGCCGAACGGCTGCTCGCCACCCCCGGCGCCGCGGAGCGGGTCCGCGCGGCCTGGCCCGTCCTGATGGATCCCGCCACCACCATCGACCAGGGCCTGCCCCTGCTCGGGCTCACGCGTACGCGGGACACGAAGCCGGGGCGCACACCATGCCGCTGACGTCCATGACCGAGACCGCCCACCTCCCGCTCCCGGCGGTGCCGGGCGCCCGCGGACGTGCCGTCATCCTGCTGGTCCGCCCGCTGGCCAGGGCCATCGACTGGGCGCCGCTCGCCGTGGTCGCCGCGTTCGGCGCGGGGCTGCTGACGCTCGTCCAGGCCGGTCGGCCGCTGTCCGCCGGCGCCGCGCTGGTCCTGATGCGCGTCGTGGGCACCCTGCTCGGCTCGGCCGCGGCCTTCGCGCTGGTCGACGCCATGGCCACCGACCTCGGCGCGGCGGCCGTGCCCCGCTGGGCACGCCAGGCGCTCCGCTGCGTCCTGGCCGGCGGCGTCGCGGTGGTCCTCTGGCTCGCCGCCTTCGCGTACGCGCTGTCCCGGCTGCCCGAGGGCACGCTCTTCCCCGTCACCGACCTGCTGGTGGAGATGGCCTTCTGCCTGGGGGTCGCGCTGGCAGCCGCGGCCGCCGCCGTCCGCCACGCGACCGGCCGGCAGGCCGCCATGGCGGCGGTGCTGGTCCAGCTGGGCCTGGTCATGGCCACGCTGCTCCTGCCCGACCGGCTCGTCCTCTGGCCACCGACCTGTGGGGCCGGGCACTGGGAGGAGGCCCACCGCTTCTGGTTCGCGATGCTGCCCGTGCCGTACGCCTGGCTGGCCTTCGCCTGCCGCGACCTCCGTCGCTGAGGGGTCAGCCCTCCGGGGTGAGGTCGGTTTCGAGGTGGATCTCGACCTCGTCGTTGAGTTTGAGTGCGCCGAAGAACGCCGAGTAGGGCTTGATGCCCCACTGGGACTGGACGACGACGGCGGAGCCGCGGGCGTGGGCGCCGTCCAGCGTGCCCTCCACCACGAGCGGCCCGGTCGCGCCGGCCAGCTCCAGATCGCCCTCGATCCGGAACGACTCCGGGGTGCCCTCGATCCTGCGCGACCGGAACGTGATGGCCGGATGCCGCCCGACCTGCAGGACCTTCTCGCGCATGGCCTTCTCGATGTCGCGGCGGTCGGAGTCGGACAGCGGCTTGACGCCGCCGGTCCCCTCTCGTACGGCGAGCGATCCGGCCTCGACCTCGACGGTCACCGACGAGCCGGCCGGATCGGCGGGATCGACCATGGCGACGCCGTGCCAGCGGGTGGCCTCGATGGTGAGATCGTGGCCGGCCTTCGCCCCCAGCCCCGTGCGGGTGGTGCGCACGACGAGCCGCCCCGTCTCGGGGCCCAACGCGTAACGACCAGCGGAAACACTCACACATCCAGCCTAACCGGGCGCTGACCGCAGGCGACGGGTGGGCACTCACCGGCTTCACAGCCCAGAGGTGAGGCAATCGCACTAGTCTCGAAGTGATCCCGGTCACACGGAGGCGATCCGCGCATGAGCGAGCCTGGTCGGCAAGAGGCTCCTTCGCAGGAAAGCGGCCCTGCTTCGCGGGAGAAGCGGGAGAAGCGGGAGAAGGAGGCCGCCGCAGGAGGGGGCGACGGCCTTTCCCCGGAGGTCGAGGGCTCTTCCCGCAGGTCCAGCACGACGACGCAGGTCATGCTGGTCGCGCTGATCGGTGCGGTGATGAGCGCGGGGCTGGGCCTGGCGGCGGCGCCGTTCGACGTCCTGCTCCGCGGCCTGCCGCTGGCCACGCAGTTGTGGCTGGTGGGCGGCGTCGTGGCGGCCGCCGGGGTCCTGGGAGCGCTCGTGCTGCTGCGACGCCGCTTAAGACCCCAGCGGGTGGGCGGGTTGAAGCTCGGGCTGTGGGCGCTCGGCGGGGCGGGGCTGAGCCTGCTGGTCTCGGCGATCGTACCGGTGCTGCTCGCCGAGGAGCGGTGTCCGGTGCCGGCCGAGTTGCGGCTGGTCACCGCGCCCGAGACCGTGGGGGCGCTCATGGGGCGCGCGCAGCGGTACGTCCGGGAGAACCTGCGTGACGGCTGCCCCCTCGTACGGGTGACCGTCGCTCCGGCCCCGCCGCCCGTCCACCTGGAGGACGCCTTCAGCAACGACTGGGAGTGGAACGAGGACCGCCGCGACCAGCCGTACGCCCGCCTGTACGACCTGCAGCCCGACGCCTGGGTCGCCACCACGCGGGCCGAGCCCGACGAGCTCAGGAACAACGGCCACAAGACGATCGGCCCGCCCGAGCTCCAGGTGGGGCGCGACCAGCTCGTGCTGGCGATGACCGAGCGGCGCCGCGACGAGCTCGGCCGGCACATGGACGACCCCGCCGCCTACTCGCTCGGCGAGGTGTGGGACGTCCTGACCGACAAGATGGACATGTCGGTCGCGCGGCCGTTCCCCGAGACCTCCGTGGCGGCGCTGATCGCCACCGGCGACGTGTTCGATCGGGCACTCCGCGCGCGTCCCGACCGCGAGCCGGAGAGCGGGCTCGTCTCCGCCGGGCTCGGCGCCGACACGGTGCCGTCGCTGTTGTGCTCGTTCGGCCGGCTCGCCGACGAGGTGCCGCCGCCGGTCTCCGGCGGCGCGTCCCGCGGGGGTGCGGGCGCGATCGCCGATCCCAAGGTCGTGCTGCTGGTGCCGGGGCACAGCGTCGACGACTACAACGCCGGCCGGGTGGCGGGCTGCCCCGGCGAGACCGGCGACGGCCTCGACCTCGTCGCCGTACGCCACCGCGAGCTGAGCACGCTCGACTACCGCTACGTCAAGGTGATGTGGCAGGGCCAGCGCTCGGCCGCGCGGGAGGCGATCGTCGACCACTTCGGGGCGTGGCTGAGCCGCAATCCGCTGTTCCCGGGCATCCAGGTGTCGAGCGAGATCACCGTCGACGGCGAGTCGCTCGGTGAGCTGCGGACGCGGCTGCTGGACGAGTTGCGTCCCCGGCTCGACCTGCGGGTGCTCGTGGACACCTCGGGGTCGGCGGACCGGCCGGTGCGCGTCCAGGCCGCCGAGGCGCTGCGCGCGCAGAGCCGGATGCTGGGGCCGCGCGACCATCTGCAGGTGTTCGGCCTGCACAGCGTGGCCCCGGACGGCGCGGCCGAGGTGACCGAGCTGACCGGGCGCAGCCAGCTCGGCGGCAGGAGCGAGCGCGACCGGCTCGGCACGGTCGCCACGACGATCGAGCACACCCCGTTCGACCAGTGGGACGCCCCCGTCTCCGCCGCGCTCGGCAAGCTCGGCGACGGCGACGAGGCGGTGGCCGCGCCGGTGGTGGTGCTGACGGACGGCCGCCTGTTCGACAACGAGGGGCCCGCCGCGCCCGAGGTGCTGGCGGGAGCGCTCCAGGACGCCGACGCGGTCTCGGGCCTGTACGTCGTCGTCTTCGGCCAGGACCGGTGCGGGGTGAGCGAGCTGCGGGCGGCGAAGCCGTACCGGTGCGTGACGGCCGGCGCGAGCGCGGAAGAGGCGATCACCAGGGCGATCATCACGGTGAGAGAGTGGCGATGACGACGACCGAGGGCCGGCACGTCGTGCTGGCGGCCGGCTTGGGGGCCGCGCTGATGGCGCTGGTGCTGCTGGCCAACTCGTGCCTGGCGGCCGGCGCCGCGGCTCCGGGGCCGGCGGCGCCCACGATCAGCCCGATCACGGTGCCGGCGACGCCCCCGGAGGACTGCGGCGCGCGCGACGACGAGCTCGTCGTGGCGACGGGCGACGACGTCAGCACGGGCAGCGTGCGGCGCGAGGTGATCCACGAGTGGAACGAGGTCGTCATCCCCTCCGACCCCGACTCCAGGCTGCCCGGAGATCCCCGGGCCGAGCTGCTGGAGCTCTCCGGCAGCACCGACGTGCGGCGCGCCCAGATGGCGGCGCTGGCCCAGTCGGGCAGCTGCCAGTACGACGTGCTGGTGCTGGACGTGGCGTGGGTGGCGGAGTTCGCCCGGCACGGCTACATCCGCCCCATCTCCCTGGAGAACGACGCCGGCCGGTTCCTGCGCGGCCCCCTGGAGGCGGGGCAGATCGACGGGGAGCAGTTCGGCGTGCCGTTCGCGGCCGACGCGCCGCTGGAGTTCCGCCGGCGGGACGGGCGGCCGGGCGGCTATCTGCTGCAGCTGGTCGACAGGGAGATCGGCACGATCAACTACCTGGAGATGATCGAGCTGGGCGGCGGCAGGGTGCTCGACGGCGACGACCGCACCCGCGTGGCCCTGGGCGACGACCCCGACGACACCTGGAACGCGCTGAACTCCACCGGCGCGGACGCGGTGATGCGGGAGTCGCTGACGATGGACGAGGACCACAGCATCGTGGCGTTCAAGGAGGGCAGGGTCGGCGACCGGCCGGTGTCGGCCATGCGCAACTGGCCTTTCGCGTTCCACCAGCTCGCCGCCGATCCGCGGATGCGCGGCTCCGACCAGCGGCTGCGGTTCGAGGTGCGCGCGCCCGGCACGGACGGCGGGGTGCTCGGCGGCTCGGTGCTGGCGCTCTCCGAGCACATCAGACCCGACAAGGTCGCGCCCGCCATGCGCCTGATCGGGCGGCTCACCGGCGAGGAGGCTCAGGGCCGGCTGTTCGCCTGCGGCGGCTACGGGCCGGTGCTGACCTCGGTGTACGAGCGCTACCGGGCCGGGGGCGGGCCCGCGTGCCCGCGGCAGGACGGCTCCGACATCACCAACCCGAGCCTGGCGGAGCTGGCCACGCTGGCCGAGGAGATCCGGCGGTCGATCGAGCTGGCCAGGCCGCGGCCGAAGTCGCCGTACTAGGCGCAGTTCAGCGAGGTGTTCCGGCGCTGCGCGCGCGGCGTGTGGGAGAGCCGGGTGGAGCGGGAGGCCTTCTTCTCGGCGGCTTCCGCGTTGCAGGAGGCCATGGACGGCCGGCTCCCCGCCGATCCGCCACCCTGTTAGTCACGCAGAGTGGCGGAAAGTGTGCGATGCGTACGGCGGGCGGGCTATCTTGGGGGCGGGTTTCGCCGTACGGCGAGCGGACGAAAGCGCACGGGTCACCATGGACGAGCACGTCATCACCATCCGCTGGGTCGACGCCCCCGACGAGATCGCCTTCCACGACTTCGCCCAGGGCACCTACAACACCTTCGCGTGCGGCTGCGGCGTGCCGCTGGCCGACCGGGAGGCCGCCGCCCGGCACGCCGCCGAGCACGGCCAGTGCCCGATGTGCCTCGGGGCCGGCACGATCTCCATCACCCCGCACGACACGGCAGGCTGCGACGGCTGCGGCGGCTCGGGCAGCACGGGCGGCACGGAGCCGCGCACGGTCACGGTCGAGGCGCGGGTGACGGAGAGCTTCGTGCGGGAGGTGGCCGAGCTGCTGCCCGACGAGTTCGGGCTCACCGACGTGGTGGCGGTGCTCGAAGGACGGCTGCGCGGCGGCGTCGAGACCGTGCTGTCGGTGGCGGCGGGGCTGATCCGCTATCTGGAGGTGCAGGGGCGGATCGTGTTGTGCAGGGCGCCCGACTACCTGCCGGGCGAGGGGGTGCGGCAGCGCTACGACGACCCCCGGTGGATCCGCGTCCGACGCATGTGACCGTTTTGCGGCAATTGATAGGTTAGTGACGGTTGCGTCGGGAATGATCTCGACGGTCCCCCGTTCACCGACCCCCGAGAGAGCTCTCCCATGCCCGCTGACGCCCCTCTGGTCCTCGCGTGACGGTCACGGCCTGGGTGGCGGTGGCCGCGTTCCTGGGGGCGTACGCCCTGATCGCCACCGAGAAGGTGCACCGCGTCGCGGCGGCGCTCGGCGGAGCGGGGATCATGCTGCTCGTCCACGCCACCGACGCGGGCGCGGCCTTCTTCGACGAGCACTCCGGCGTCGACTGGAACGTCATCTTCCTGCTGCTCGGCATGATGGTCATCGTCGGGGTGCTGAAACAGACGGGCGTCTTCGAGTACCTGGCCATCTGGGCGGCCAAACGGGCGAAAGGGCGGCCGTTCCGGCTGCTGGCGCTGCTCGTCCTGCTCACCGCGGGCGCCTCGGCCATGCTGGACAACGTCACCACCGTGCTGCTGATCGCGCCCGTGACGTTCCTGGTGTGCGAACGGCTGGCGCTGCCGGTGGCGCCGTTCCTCATCGCCGAGGCCATGGCGTCCAACATCGGCGGCGCCGCCACCCTGGTCGGCGACCCGCCGAACATCATCATCGCCAGCCGCGGCGGGCTCTCCTTCAACGACTTCCTCATCCACATGGCCCCGCTGATCGTGGTGCTGGTGGCGGTGTTCCTGGGGCTGTGCCGGTGGTTGTTCAGGAAGTCGTTCCAGTACGACCCCGAGCGGGCGGCGGTGGTCATGGCGCTGAACGAGCGCGAGGCCATCGGCGACCGGCGGCTGCTGGTGCAGTCGCTGGTCGTGCTGGCGCTGGTGATGGCGGCGTTCGTGCTGCATCCGGTGCTGCACTACGAGCCCTCGGTGGTCGCGCTGCTGGGCGCCGGGGTGCTGGTCGCGGCCACGAAGGTGACCACCGAGGACGCGCTCCGCGAGGTCGAGTGGCCGACGCTGGTGTTCTTCGCCGGCCTGTTCGTCATGGTGGGCGCGCTGGTCGAGACCGGCGTCATCGGCCAGATCTCCCAGGCGGCGGCCGAGGCCACCCACGGGCAGCTCGGCCTGACCACGATGTTGCTGCTGTGGGCCTCGACCGGCCTGTCGGCCGTGGTGGACAACATCCCGTACGTCGCCACGATGAGCCCGATCGTCGCCGACCTCGTCCAGGCCAACGGCGGGAACGGGCCGGCGCAGGTGTTGTGGTGGGCCCTGGCGATCGGGGCGGACCTCGGCGGCAACGCCACGGCGGTGGGGGCGGCGGCCAACGTCGTGGTCATCGGCATCGCCGCCCGCAACGGCACCCCGATCACGTTCTGGCAGTTCACCCGGTACGGGGTCGTCGTCACGCTGGTGACCGTGGCGCTGTCGGTGCCGTATCTGTGGCTGCGTTACCTCATCTGACGGGCAGCACGTCCACGCCCCGGTCGGCCTCGCCGCGGGGGCCGAAGACGCGGCGTTCGGACTCGTCGATGCGCACGTCGTTGATGCTCGCCTCCCGGCGGCGCATCAGGCCCTCCTCGTCGAACTCCCACAGCTCGTTGCCGTAGCTGCGCCACCACTGGCCGGAGGCGTCGTGGCACTCGTACTGGAAGCGAACCGCGATGCGGTCGCCGGACCAGGCCCACAGCTGCTTGCGCAGGGCGTAGTCGAGCTCCCTGTCCCATTTGCGGCGCAGGAAGGCGCGGATCTCGTCGCGGCCGGTGACGAACTCGTCGCGGTTGCGCCAGACGGAGTCCACGGTGTACGCCTGCGCGACGATGTCGGGGTCGCAGGTGTTCCAGGCGTCCTCCGCCGCCTGGACCTTGATGAGAGCGGTCTCCTCGGTGAACGGCGGGACGGGCGGGCGG
>NZ_POUD01000204.1 GCF_003236395.1 Nonomuraea aridisoli
TCAGTGGTGTGAGGTTCGGGTGGGTTGGGTGTCCGGCGGCTGTGACAAGTGGGCCCATGTCGGGGAGCGTTCCCGGATCGGGCATCAGAAGTCGCCGGTCAGGAAGCGGCGGGCGGCTTCGGCGAAGACGCGGGTGCAGCGGACGATCTCCGCCACCTCCACGTACTCGTCCGACTGGTGCGCGATCCACTTGCCGCCGGGCCCGTACACCACCGACGGGATCCCGCCCCAGTGCGTCAGCACGGTGCCGTCCGTGGAGCCGGGCACCCCGCCGTACACGGGCTCCTCCCCCGTGACGGCCCGGTGCGCGGCGGCCAGGGCGGCCACCACCGGCGCGGTGACGGGGACGTCCACGGGCGGCCGGTCCACCAGCACCGACACCTCGGCCGAGATGCCGGGGCCGGAGGCGAGCGCGGCCACCCGGTCGGCGACGTCCTTGTGCTCGACCCCGGGGATCGTGCGCACGTCCACGAAGAGCGAGGCGACCGCGGGGATGACGTTCACCTGCTCCTCGGAGCCGGCGCGCAGCACGGTCGGCGTCACGTACACCTCGCCGAGGTGCTCGTGGGCGGGGTGGCGCGCCTGGAGCTCGTCCTGCAGGGCGGCGAGGCCGGCGAGCAGCGCGCCGGCGGCGGGGATGGGGTTGCGGCCGTGCTGCGGCATCGCGCCGTGCGCCATCTTGCCGGTCAGGTCGACGCGCAGCCGCAGGGCGCCCTTGGCGACGGCGCAGATCTCCCCCGCCTCGGGCTCGGCGACGATGGCGCCGTCCACGCCGGCGGCCAGCCCCTCGGAGACGAAGTGGTGCGCGCCGATCATGAGGCCCTCCTCGTCGGCCAGCGCGCACACCTTGATCCGCCCGGGGAACGGCCCGGCCAGCTGCAGGGCGCGGGTGGCGTAGAGGGTGGCGGCCAGGCCGGACTTCATGTCGGCGCTGCCCCTCCCCCACAACCGCCCGTCGCGGATCTCGCCGCCGAACGGGTCGACCGTCCAGGTGGACAGGTCGCCCTCGGTGACGACGTCGGTGTGGCCCTCGAACATCAGCGTCGGCCCGTCACCGCCGCCGCCCTCGACCACGGCGACCACGTTGGGCCGGCCGGGCGCGGCCTCGTACACGACCGGGTCCCACCCCCACTCGCGCATCTTCGCCTCGACCAGCTCGGCGGCGGGCCGCTCGTCGCGGCCGCGCGCCGGGTCGTTGGTGCTGGGGATGCGCACCAGGGCCTGGGTGAACGCCACCACCCCGTCGGCATCGACGTCGATCACAACAACCCCTCCAGAGTCGGTACGGCCGCCAGCAGCGCCCGCGTGTACGGGTGGGCGGGCGCCGCCCAGACGTCGTCCACGGGCCCGGTCTCCACGATCTCCCCGGCGCTCATGACCGCGACGGTCTCGCACACGTGCCGCACCACGGACAGGTCGTGCGAGACGAACACGAGCGTCAGCCCCAGCTCGTCGACGAGGTCGGCCAGCAGGTTGAGGATCTGGCCGCGTACGGAGACGTCGAGGGCGCTGACGGGCTCGTCGGCGACCAGCACCTTCGGCCGGGGCGCGAGCGCGCGGGCGATGGCGATGCGCTGCCGCTGCCCGCCGGAGAACTGGTGCGGGTAGCGCTCGGCCGCCTCGGCGGGCAGCCCGACGGCCTCCAGCAGCTCCGCCACCCGGCCGCCGACCGGCAGGCCGAGGGCGACGAGCGGCTCGGCGACCAGGTCACGGACGCGCATGCGCGGGTCGAGCGAGCTCATCGGGTCCTGGAAGACGATCTGGAGGTTCTCGCGCAGGAAACGCAGCCGCCGCTCGGGCAGCCCGGTGATCTCGCGGCCGTCGAACCGGATGGACCCGCTGGTGGGCCGGTCGAGCCCGCACAGCAGGCGCAGCAGCGTCGACTTGCCGGAGCCGGACTCGCCGACGATGCCGTACCGCTCGCCGCGGCCCACGGTCAGCGACACCTCGCGCAGCGCCTCGACGGCGGCGCCCGGCTTGGTGAGCGAGGAGCGGGGCCGGTGGTAGACGCGGGTGAGGCCGCGCGCCTCAATCAGCGGGGTGCCAGCATGCGAAGGCATGTCCGTCTCCTGTCAGCTCCGGTGCCGTCTCGCAGGCCGGGGTCGCGTGCGGGCAGCGGTTCCTGAACACGCAGCCGTCGGGGAACCGCCCGGCCGGGGGGACGCTGCCGCTGATGGTGGGCAGCCGGGTGCCGCGCGGGGTCAGCTTCGAGGCGGCCAGCAGGCCCTCGGTGTAGCGGTGGCGGGGGCGGGCGAACACCTCGCGGATGGGGCCCGACTCGACGACGCGGCCGCCGTACATGACCAGGACGCGTTCGCAGACGGAGGCGACGACGGCCAGGTCGTGGGTGATGAACAGCAGCGCGGGCGCGACCTCGGCGATCAGCTCCAGCATCTGCTTCTGCACGGTGACGTCGAGCGCGGTGGTGGGCTCGTCGCAGATGAGCAGGCCGGGCTCGTTGGCCAGCGCGATGGCGAGCATCACACGCTGGCGCTGCCCGCCGGACAGCTGGTGCGGGTACGCGCGGGCGATCTGGGCGGGTTCGGAGAGCCGGACGCGCTCCAGCAGCTCGACCGCCCGCGCGCGGGCCTCCCGGCGCGCTCTGCCGTGCAGGGTCATGACCTCGGCGACCTGCGCGCCGACCCGCATGAGGGGGTTGAGCGCGGTCATGGGCTCCTGGAAGACCATGGACATCTCGCGCCCGCGCAGCTCCTTGATCCGGCTCTCGGGGACGCCGACGAGGTCGCGGTCGCCCAGCCGGGCCGTCCCCGAGGCGGCGACGCCCTCGGGCAGCAGGCCCATGAGCGACAGCGCGGTCAGCGACTTGCCCGACCCGGACTCGCCGATCAGCCCGACCCGCTCCCCCGGCCCGATCGCGAACGACACGTCGTGGACGAGCTCCACGGAGCCGGCGCGTACGGTGAGCCCGTCAACCTTCAGCACGGATCCTCCTGAGCTTCGGGTCGAGGAAGTCGCGCAGGCCGTCGCCGAGCAGGTTGAAGCCGAGCACCGCGAGCGCGATGGCCAGGCCGGGCCACAGGGCGAGGCGCGGGGTGGAGAACAGCAGCTCCTGCGACTCCTGCAACATCCGCCCCCACGAGGGCGTCGGCGGGCGGGTGCCGAAGCCGAGGAACGACAGCGCCGCCTCGGCCAGGATCGCGATCGCGAACGACACCGACGCCTGCACGATGAGCACGGAGCCGATGTTCGGCAGCACGTGCCGGAAGGCGATCGCGGGACGGCGCCGCCCGGCGGCCCTGGCGGCCAGCACGTAGTCGGTGACCATGACCTGCAGCGTCGCGGCGCGGGCGACGCGGGCGAACGCCGGCACGGTCGCCACCCCGATCGCGATCATCGCGGTGAGCGTGCCCGCCCCGTAGACGGCGCCGAGCATGACGGCCAGCAGCAGCGCGGGGAAGGCGAACACGAGGTCGTTCACCCGCATGATGAGCTCGGAGAGCCAGCCGCGCGGCGTCATCCCGGCGGCCATGCCGAGCGGTGTGCCGACGACCGCGGCGATGCCGACGGCGACGATGCCGACGTAGAGGGTGGTCCGGGCGCCGACCATGAGCTGGCTGAAGGTGTCGCGGCCGAACTTGTCGGCGCCGAGCAGGTAGCCGTCGCCGGGCTCGCGCAGCTTGCCGGCGGCGTCCACGAGCGTGGGGTCGTGCGGGGTCCAGAAGAACGACACCAGCGCCGCGAGCACGACCATCCCGACGAGCACGCCGCCGACGAGCAGCCCGGCGTTCATCCGGCCTCTCATCGCAGCCTCGGGTCGAGCAGGTGGTAGGCGACGTCCACCACGAAGTTGATCAGCAGGACGGCTGCCACGAGCACCATCACCACGCCTTGGACGAGCAGCAGGTCGCGCTGGGCGACGCCGTTGAGCAGCAGGTCGCCGAGCCCGGGGACGACGAAGACCCGCTCGACCACGACCGCGCCGACGAGCAGCGTGGCCAGCTGCAGGCCGAGCACGGTGACCACGGGGATGGAGGCGTTGCGCAGGCCGTGCCGCCACAGGGCGCCGGTCGAGCCGCGGCCCTTGGCGCGGGCGGTGCGCAGGTAGTCCTCGCGCATCACGTCGAGCACGGCGCTGCGGACGTAGCGGGTGAGCACCGCGCCCTGCACGAGCCCGAGCGACGACCACGGCAGCAGCAGGCTGCGCAGCCACTCGGCCGGGTTCTCGGAGATCGGCACGTAGCCGCCGGACGGCAGCGCCTGCGCCTGCACCGCGAAGACGAAGACGAGCAGGATGCCGGCGAGGAAGGCGGGGATCGCGATGCCGACCTGGCTGACCGCGCTGATCGCCGCACCGAGCAGGTTGCGGTGGTGGACGGCGGCGAACGTGCCCAGCGGCACCGCGATCACCAGGGCGAGGATCATGCCGCCGAGCACCAGCACGGCCGTGACGCCGAGCCGGTCGGCGATCTGGGGGCCGACGGGGGCGGTGGTGACGTAGGAGGTGCCGAAGTCGCCCTGCAGCAGGCCGCCGGCCCAGTCGAGGAACTGCGCGACGGGCGCCCGGTCGGTGCCGAACTGCCGGCGCAGCTCGGCCACGGCCTCGGGGGTGGCGTTGACGCCGAGCGCGATCTCGGCCGGGTCGCCGGGCAGCAGCGCCATGAAGGCGAAGACCACCACGGCGGCCACGGCGGTGCTCGCCAGGAGCACCGCCAGCCGTTTGAGGAGGTACAGCGTCATGCTCGAGGTCTGGTCACTGCTTGGCGAGCCCGGTGAAGTCGAACGACTCCGAGATGGCGTTCTTCGGCAGCCCCGTGATGCCCTTCTTCGCCACCATCAGGTTGGGCATGAGGAAGAGGAAGTCGGCCGCGGCGTCGTCGGACAGCAGCTTGGCCGCCTGCTTGCGGAGCTCCGTCTGCTCCTCCTCGGTGCCCTCGTCGGCGGCGGCGAGGAGTTCGCCGAACTCGGGATTGTCGTACCGGAAATAGTACGATTCATCGGCGAAAATGTTCATGTCGCGGGGTTCGACGTGGCTGATGATGCTCAGGTCGTAGTCGGCCTGCGTGAACACCGCGTCCAGCCAGCGCGCCGGGAACTCCAGCGGCTCGATCTCCGCGTTGATGCCCACCTGGGCCAGCTGCGACTTGACGACCTGCGCGCTGTTGACCGCGTACGGCAGGTTGGGGATGCGCATCTTGACGTCGTACGTCTTGCCGCCCAGCAGTTCCTTGGCCTTGGCCGGGTCGTACGGGTAGTCGCCGGTGCGGTCCTCGTACCAGGGGTCGGTGGGCGGCACCATCGAGCCGATGAGCTGCCCGCGCCCGGCCCAGGCCGTGTCGAGCAGCGCCTGGTGGTCGATGGCGTGCCGGACGGCCTGGCGCACCTTCTTGTCGTCGAACGGCGGCCGGCCGTTGTTCATCGACAGCACCACCTCGCCGTTCGTGGTGCCCTCGATCGTCTGGAAGCGGTTGGGGTCGGCGAACTGCTGCAGCGACTCCGGCGCCTGCACGTTGGAGATGACGTCGATGCCGCCGGTCAGCAGCGCGTTGTTCATCGCCGTGGCGTCCTTGAAGTACTTCAGCGTGACCGACGACGCCGACGGCTTCGTGCCCCAGTACGTCGGGTTCGGCTTCAGCTCGATGGAGTCGCCGCGCCGCCACGAGCCGAGCACGTACGGGCCGGTGCCGACGGGCTTGTTGGCCAGGTCGGAGACGCCCGTGCGACTGAACATCGCGCCGAGCCTGGTGGCCAGCGTGTAGAGGAAGCCGTTGCTCGGGCGCTCGAGCGTGACGACGACGGTGGAGTCGTCGGTCTTCTCGACCGTGTCGATGACGTCGAGCTGCGCGGCGATCTTGAGCTTCCAGTCCGTCTTCAGCCGCTCCAGCGAGAACACCACGTCGTCGGCGGTGAACGGCGCGCCGCTGCTGAAGGTGACGTTCTTGCGCAGGGTGAAGGTGTAGGACTTGCGGTCGTCCGAGACCTCCCACTTCTCGGCCAGCAGCGGCACGATCTCGCCGTTCTGGTCGAGCTTGACCAGGCCCTCGTAGACGTTGACGAGCAGTGCCTGGGGGATGGCGACGCCCTCCGTGGAGGTGAAGTCGAGGTTCGCGGGCTCGGCCACGAATCCGACGGACAGCGTCTGGGCCGCGGGGGCGCCGCCGTCGCCGCCGGTACCGGCGTCGCCGCCGCCGCAGGCCGCGGTGCTGAGCAGGAGACCGCCGACGGCGATCCAGATCCCGATGCGCCTCATCTCTTACAGCCTCCTGGCTAGTGCACTGGTCGGACCAGTAGGCTACGCACATTGCCAGTCGGCGACGGCTCGGGTCAAGGGGGCATGACGTGAGTGGTCCGAGGTTCGAGCCCGTACGGGCCGTACGCGCTTACGAGCGGGTGGTGGAGCAGGTCGAGGAGGCCATCGAGAGCGGCGTTCTCTCACCGGGCGAGCGGCTGCCGAGTGAGCGTGAGCTGATGGTGCAGTTCTCCGTCAGCCGCTCCACGGTGCGTGAGGCGCTGCGGGTGCTGCAGGCGCGCGGCCTGGTGCAGTCGCGGCCGGGCGACCCGAACGGTGCGGAGGTGCTGCCGTTCACGCCGGCCGCGCTGCACAAGTCGATGACCACGCTGGCGCGGGTGGAGGAGTTGTCGCTGGCGGAGCTGGTGCAGTTCCGGATGGTGCTCGACTCGGCGGCCATCCTGCTGGCGGCGCGGCTGCGCACCGACGAGCAGCTGGCCGAGATGGCGGCGGCGGTCGCGCGCATGCGGGCCGCGCTCGAGCTGGGCGAGGACGCCTTCAGCGCGGCCGACGTGGCCTTCCACGAGGCGGTGGCGCGGGCGGGCGGCAACAAGCTCATCCAGATCTGCACCGACGTCGTGCGCTCCATCGTGGTGCGGCTGATCGCCGAGAAGCTGGCGGGCGCCCGCGACCGGGACGCGCTGATGCGGCAGAGCATCCGCCACCACGAGGAGGTCATCGCGGCCATCCGCCTCGGCGACGGCCCCCTGGCGGCGCGGCTGTCCAGGAAGGCGATGTACGACTACTACGCGGGTTACGTCCCCGCCGCCGAACGCGGCGTCCTGCGGGCCCTGCTGGACTGACCGGCCCGTAGAAGTGACCTGGCCCACAGGGTGTTATGTTGCCCCCGTGGCGCGCGACGGGGACGGGCTGGCGGAGGCCTTTCTGCGCGAGCCGCGGCGATACACCAGCCACCAGGTGGCCGAGATGGCGGGGGTGCCGGTCTATCGTGCGCGGCGGTTCTGGCGTGCCCTGGGTTTCCCCAACGTGCCCGACGACGCGGTCGAGTTCACCGACTCCGACGTCGAGGCGCTCAGGACGCTGCTCGGCATGGTGACCTCGGGCGTCTACGACGAGGAGCACGTCCTGCTCATGGCGCGCTCCCTGGGCCGGGCCACCGCGCGGCTGGCCGAGTCGCAGGCCGAGCTGGGCGCGGAGGCGCTCGACCAGGCCGGCGTGCCGCTGGCCGAGCGCCCGCGCGCCTGGCGGCGGCGGGCCGAGCGGGTGGTGCCCGACCTGGCGCGGCTGCTGGTCTACGCCTGGCAGCGCCAGCTCGCCGCCGCCGCGGGCCGCATCGCCGACCAGGACATGAGCTCCGTACGCCTGGCCGTGGGCTTCGCCGACCTGGTGGCGTTCACCCGGCTGAGCCGGCAGATCACCGCGAGCGAGCTGGCCCGGCTGGTCGACAGGTTCGAGGGCCGCTCGGCCGACATCGTCACCTCCACGGGCGGGCGGGTGATCAAGACGCTCGGCGACTCGGTGTTGTTCGTGGCCGACAAGTCCCACGTGGCGGCCGAGATCGCGCTGCGCCTGGTGGAGACGCACGCCCGCGGGCGCGACATGCCGGAGCTGCGGGTGGGGCTGGCGTCCGGGCCGGTGATCTGGCGCATGGGCGACGTGTTCGGCACGACGGTCAACCTCGCCAGCCGGCTGACCGCGCTGTCGCTGCCCGGCACGATCCTGGCCGATCCGCAGCTGGCCGAGGAGCTGGAGGGCGACCGGGCCTTCCGGCTGCGCGAGGTCAACCGGTTGTCGGTGCGCGGCCTGGGCGAGCTGGCCCCGTACACGATCGGGCGCGCCGCGGACGCCTGAGCCGCGGGGCAACCCGGCGGGCCGGTCACCGCGTCATTAGCGGCAGGCCGGCTCGTGTCAGGAGGCATCCCGGTGGCGGATAGGGCGATATTTCAGGACTTCGTGGTGTCGAGGTCGGATCGGTTGTTACGCACGGCGTACCTGCTGGCCCGGGACTGGGACGTCGCGGAGGACCTGCTGCAGGAGTCCCTGGCCAAGGCGTGGTTCGCCTGGCCCCGGGTGGAGGAGCCCGAGGCGTACGTGCGCAAGGTCCTCGTGACCACGTACGTCTCGTGGTGGCGGCGGCGCTGGCGCGGGGAGCTGCCCAGCGACGACCTGCCCGAGTCCCCCGCGCACGACGCGGGGGACGGCCGCGACGACGGCCTGTGGCAGGCCGTCGGCCGCCTTCCGGCCAGGCAGCGCGCGGTGGTCGTGCTGCGCTTCTACGAGGACCTGCCGGTGGCCGAGGTCGCCGGGCTGCTGGGGTGCGGGGAGGGCACGGTGAAGAGCCAGACCGCGAAGGCGCTGGCCAAGCTGCGCGTGGACGAGACGATCGTGAAGGAGCTGCGCCCATGAGCGTGCAAGACCTGCGGGACGTGCTGCGCGAGCACGCCGGCGGCCCGTCCCCCGCGAACCCGCACCGCCACGACCAGATCCACGCCCGCGTCCGCAGGATGCGGCGACGCCGGCGGGTGATGGCGGGGGCGGCGGCCGTGGCGGCGGCCGTGGCCGCGGCGGTCCTGGTGCCCGGCGTGGCGGCGCCGCCGCCCTCCCACGAGACGACGGCGGCGGCCGTGCGGGAGGCGCTGCCCGAGCGGTTCACGGCGCCGGACGGGACCCCGTACCGCCGCCTGGCGCTCACCTCGCTCGGGCCGGACGTGCGGCGGGCGTCGGTGACGGTCCCGGTCTCCGGCCGGCCGCTGGACGTGGGCGCCGTGTGCGACGGCCGGTTCGCCAGCCTGGACGTGCGGGTCCTGGTGAACGGCAACCGCACCGGACCGCCCGGGTTCTCCCCGTGCCGCCCGGAGCGGGCGCTGTGGCCGCTGACCGTGCCCCCGGGCGTCCACGACGTCACGATCACGTTCGAGATGACGGACATGGGCTGGAAGTGCCTCGACGAGACGGGGCCGTGCGAGACGGCGACGCCGCGGCCGGCCGACTGGGGCCTCGCGGTCTACGAGTGGACCCCGCCGGCCCGGCCGGTCTTCCCCGAACCGGTCCGCGCCTTCCCTGACCGGGCGGGTGAGATGAGGCTGGCCGCCTCGACGTCGGGCGTGTGGCCGCGGGACTCGACCTTCACCTTCGAGGGCGTGAGCAGCGACGGCAGCATCGGCCTCGAGCGGCTCTGCTCCGGCGACCTGGCCGACCGGATGTGGTTCAGGTTCCGGATTGACGGCGTGGAGAATCCTTCGACGGTGGGATGCGACGTCTGGAAGGAGGGCCCGTTCCCGAGGGGGGCGATCCCGCTCGACGTGCCCAAGGGCAAGCGGGTCACCGTGACGGGGCAGCTCGGGCTCTGGGGAGAGCACACCAACCGGCCGGTCGACTGGTCGGTCGGCTTGTACCGATAGCGGGCCCTACGGTAGATCGGAACGTGAGGAGGTGGCCGTGATGCGACGTGCCGTGATCGAGGGCAGGCCGGTGGACGACGCGCAGTCGCGCTGGGCGTTGGACGCCCGCTACGGCCACTTCACCGCCATGCAGGTCAGGGATCGGCGGGTGCGCGGGCTGGAGCTGCACCTCGAACGGCTCCGGAGCGCCACCCGTGAGCTGTTCGACGCCGAGCTCGACCACACGAGGGTGCTGGAGTCGGTCCGCGCGGTCCTCGGCGAGGAGCGCGACGCGAGCGTGCGGGTGTACGTCCTGGAGCACGACCGGCCGCGGGTCGTCGCGACCGCGGGGCCGCCGCACGCGCCGCTCGCCGGGCCGCTGCGCCTGCGCTCGGTCGTCTACCAGCGCTATCTCCCGCACATCAAACAGGCCGGCGGGTTCCAGCAGGCCCACATCCTGCGGACGGCCGCCCGTGACGGCTTCGGCGAGGCGCTGCTCACCACCGAGGACGGCCTGATCAGCGAGGGCGCCATCACGAACGTGGGCGGGTTCGCCGGCGGCCGGCTGGTCTGGCCGGACGCGCCGATGCTGACCGGCGTCACGATGGCGCTGCTGCGGCGCATGGACGTGCCGCAGGAGCGGCGTCCGCTGAAGGTGGCCGACCTGTCCGGGTTCGACCAGGTGTTCCTCTGCAACTCCTGGGGCGTGACGCCGGTCGGCGAGGTGGACGGCGTGCCGCTGCGGCAGGACGCCGCGCTGATGGCGCGCCTGTGCGCCTTCTACGACGGCATCCCCGGGGACCCGGTGGATTGATCCGGGGGCGAGGCGCGTTGCACCGGGACGTGACCGCGTACTCGATTCTGGATCGTTCGCTCGTGCGGCGGGGCTCGGACCCCGCCGCGGCACTGCGCGAGACCGTGCGGTTCGCGCGGCAGGCCGAGGAACTCGGCTACCACCGGTTCTGGGTGTCGGAGCACCACGGCGTGCCCGGCGCGGCCGGGTCGGCGCCGACCGTGCTGGCGGCGGCCGTGGCCGCGGCGACCTCGCGCATCCGGGTCGGCACGGGCGGCGTGATGCTGCCCAACCACCGCCCGCTGGTGGTCGCCGAGCAGTTCGGGGTGCTGGAGTCGCTGTATCCGGGGCGCATCGACATGGGGCTCGGGCGTTCCGTGGGGTTCACCGGCGGCATCCGCCGGGCGCTCGGCCACGGCAAGGACGACGCCGACCGGTTCGCCGACCAGCTCGGCGAGCTGCTCGGCTGGTTCACCGGCACGCCGACGGCCCACCCCGGCGTGCACGCGCTGCCCGCCGAGGGGCTGCGGCCGCAGGTGTTCGTGCTGGCCATGGGCGCGGGCGCGGACATCGCCGCGGAGCTGGGGCTGCCCGTGGTGATCGGGGGCGGCCCGCGGGCGGTGGACGCCGCCGCCCGCTACCGCGCCGGCTTCCGGCCGTCGGGATGGGCGGCGCGCCCGTACGTGATGGTGGCGGCGGACGTCGCGGTCGGCGCGAGCGCCGGGGAGGCGGCGCTGCTGCAGCTGCCCGAGGCGTGGTCCACGGTCCGCTCGCGCACGGCGGGGGTCTTCCCGCCGCTGATCCCGGCCGAGGAGGTCGCGGGGACCGAGATGACCGAGCGGGAACGGGCGTATCTGGAGGAGTCGCTCAAGGGCCGGATCAACGGCACGGAGAGTGAGGTCGCCGTCGCCCTCGGCACGCTGGTCGAGGCCACCGGCGCGGACGAGGTGCTGGTCACGATGAACACCTACGACCTCGATCGCCGGCTCGACTCCTATCGGCGGCTCGCGGGGGTGTTCGGAGGGTGATCGCGGGCGTTACTATCGCCCGAATAACACCGCCCGAATATCGTTCTGCCCGGATGAAGGGTGCCCGCTTTGATCCGTCAGCACTCCCTCGGCGACCTCCTGCGGCGCTCGGCCGCCCGTCACCCCGCCAAGACCGCGATCGTCTTCGGAGACCTGCGGCAGAGCTACGCCGACCTCGACCGGGCGGTGAACCGCACGGCCAACGCGCTGGCCGCGCGGGGCGTGGCCAAGGGCGACCGGTTCGCCGTGCTGAGCCACAACAACCACGCCTTCGTGGTGGCGTACCTGGCGCTGGCCCGGCTCGGGGCGATCTCCGTGCCGATCAACTTCATGCTGCGGGCCGAGGAGGTGGCGTACGTCCTGGAGCACTCCGGGGCGAGCGGGATGCTGGTCGAGGAGGCGCTGCTGCCGGTCGCCGAGGCCGCGGTCACGGCGCGGGTGTCCGTACGCGGCGTGATCGGCGCGGCGCGGGACGGCTGGGAGGCGTTCACCACATGGTCGTCGCACGACGACGACGCCGAGCCGCGGGTGGAGGTCGCCGACGACGACCCGATCCAGATCATGTACACCAGCGGCACCGAGTCGCGCCCCAAGGGCGCCACCCTGTCGAGCCGCAGCCTGATCGCCCAGTACGTCACCTGCATGGTGGACGGCGAGATGAGCCCCGACGACGTCGAGGTGCACGCCCTGCCCCTCTACCACTGCGCCCAGCTGCACTGTTTCCTCACCCCGGGCCTCTACCTGGGCGCCACCAACATCGTGCTGCCCGGCGCGAGCCCGGCGGCGATCCTGGCCACCATCGAGGGCGAGCGCGCCACGAAGCTCTTCTGCCCGCCCACCGTCTGGATCTCGCTGCTGCGCCACCCCGACTTCGACCGCCGCGACCTGTCGTCGCTGCGCAAGGGCTACTACGGCGCCTCGATCATGCCGGTGGAGGTGCTGAAGGAGATCGCCGCCCGGCTGCCGGAGGTGCGGCTGTTCAACTTCTACGGCCAGACCGAGATGGCGCCGGTCGCCACGATCCTGCGCCCGGAGGAGCAGCTCACCCGGCTCGGCTCGGCCGGCCGGCCCGCGCTGAACGTGGAGACCCGCATCGTGGACGACCAGGACGAGCCGGTGCCGCCGGGCGTGGTGGGCGAGATCGTGCACCGCAGCCCGCACGCGATGCTCGGCTACTGGAACGACCCGGACAAGACCGCCGAGGCGTTCCGCGGCGGCTGGTTCCACAGCGGCGACCTCGGCGTCATGGACGCCGACGGCTACCTGTCGGTGGTGGACAGGAAGAAGGACATGATCAAGTCCGGCGGCGAGAACGTCGCCAGCCGCGAGGTCGAGGAGGCGATCTACCAGCATCCGGGGGTCGCGGAGGCGGCGGTGTTCGGGCTGCCGGACGACCGGTGGATCGAGGCGGTGACCGCGGCGGTGGTGCCGCGGCGGGGCGCGGAGGTGAGCGCCGAGGAGCTGACCGCGTTCCTGCGGGAGCGGCTGGCGGCGTTCAAGGTGCCCAAGCGGGTGGTGTTCGTGCCGGAGCTGCCGAAGAACGCCTCGGGCAAGGTGCTCAAGCGGGAGCTGCGCGACACGTTGGCGTAACGCCCGCGGCCCCCGGCGCGACTTCGGAGTGATCACGCTTCACCCCGGCCCGGAGCGGGCATGCCCTCTCGGCGACCACGTGCCCGCCCAGCCGGGACTCCCCCGTGCCGACCGAGAGAGGCCGCATGCGAAGCCTGCCCGAGCTCCTGCACCGCACCTTCTTCCGGACGTTGTCGCTGCTGTCGCCCCAGGGGCAGGGCGTGCTCCTGCGCCGCTACTTCGACTGGTGGCACCGCACCCCCGACCCGTGGAGGTTGTCGACCGAGGACTACGAGCAGCACAAGTACCGTTCGACGCTGGAGAGCCTGCCGGCCCGGCCGTACCGGCGCATCATGGAGGTCGGCTGCAGCGAGGGCGTGTTCACCGCGACGCTCGCGAAGACGTACCCGGAAGCCGAGATCACCGGGGTGGACGTGTCGGAGCGGGCGCTGGAGCGGGCGCGGGCGCGGGTCCCCGAAGGCGGGCGGGTGCGGTTCGTACGGGCCGACATCCTCACCCACGAGGCCGAGCCGTGCTTCGACCTGGTGTTCTGCTCCGAGACGCTCTACTACCTGGGCCGCCACGACCGCCTGCGCCGCGCCTCCGACCAGCTCAGCGCGCTGTTGGGGCCCGACGGCGTGCTGGTGGCGGTGCACCCGTGGCCGGAGGCCAGGCGGCTGCACCGCTTCCTCGACGGGCACGCGTCGTTGTCCCGCCTGACCGAGCGGGTCTTCACGACCCCGCCGCGCCCGTTCACCGTCGCGGTGTACGGGACGAAACCGGCATAGCACCACCGGCGAATCCGGCAGAACGTCACAAACTTTGCCGGTGCCCGGGGTCAGCCATCGGGTCGGATGACGATCGCGCGACTACGCTCTGGTACTGCCGCGTACCAGTCATCCGGCAGAGCCGAGGCGCCGTCCGGCTTCCCCCCGTCGCTGGAGTCCGGCCAGGGGAGGCCATTAATGACCACGTTGCCCAAGTTCATCACCGGGCCCAGCAACTTTCTCGACGAGCGCCTGGGCGGCGCGAACTTTCTCAAGCGCAACCTGCGCAAGATCTTCCCTGACCATTGGACGTTCCTGCTGGGCGAGATCGCGCTGTACTCGTTCATCATCCTGCTGTTGACCGGGACGTTCCTCACCTTCTGGTACGAGCCCAGCATGGACGACGTGATCTACAACGGCCCGTACGCGCCGCTTCGAGGCGTGGAGATGTCCGCGGCGTACGCCTCGACCCTGGAGATCAGCTTCGAGGTACGCGGCGGGCTGCTGATGCGGCAGATGCACCACTGGGCGGCGCTGCTGTTCGTGGCCAGTTTGGTGATCCACATGCTGCGGGTGTTCTTCACCGGCGCCTACCGCAAGCCGCGCGAGATCAACTGGCTGATCGGCATCGGGCTGTTCACCCTGTCGTTGTTCGAGGGGCTCAGCGGCTACTCCCTCCCCGACGACCTGCTGTCGGGCGCCGGGCTGCGGATCACCCAGGGCGTGATTCAGTCGATACCGCTGGTCGGCACGTACCTGTCGTTCTTCCTGTTCGGCGGGGAGTATCCCGGCGTGGTGATCATCGCTCGGTTCTTCACGATGCACATCCTGCTGATCCCGGGCCTGCTGGTCGCTCTCATCACCGCCCACCTGATCCTCATGTGGGTGCAGAAGCACACCCAGATGCCGGGCAAGGGACGGACGAACATGAACGTGGTGGGAGCGCCGCTGATGCCCGCCTTCATGGCGAAGTCGGGGGCGTACATGCTGTTCACGCTCGCCGTCCTGGCGGGCCTGGCGACGTTCGCGCAGATCAACCCCATCTGGTTGTTCGGCCCCTACACCCCGGCGGACATCTCCGCCGGGTCCCAGCCCGACTGGTACATGGGCTTCCTGGAGGGCTCCCTGCGGCTCATGCCGGCGTGGGAGATCAACATGTTCGGCACGGCCAACGCGGGCACGCTGCCGCTCAGCGTGCTGATACCGGCGCTGCTGCCCCTCGGCCTCATCATCACCGGCCTGGTGCTCTATCCGTTCCTGGAACGCTGGATCACCGGCGACCGCAGCGAGCACCACATCGCCGACCGGCCGCGCAACAACCCGCACCGCACCGCGATCGGCATGGCGGGCGTCACCTTCTACGGGCTGCTCTGGCTGCTCGGCGCCAACGACGAGATCGCGACGTTCTTCCACATCAGCCTGAACTGGACGACGTACATCGGCCGGGTGCTGATCTTCGTGGGCCCGGCGCTGGCGTACTTCATCAGCTACCGGATCTGCCTGGGCCTGCAGCGGTCGGACGCGAGCGTGATCGGCCACGGGGTGGAGTCGGGCGTCATCAAGCGGCTGCCGCACGGCGAGTACATCGAGGTGCACTCGCCCCCGTCGGAGGACATCGAGGCCCACGTGCGCGGCAAGAGGCCCGTCCCGATGTTGCCCGCGGCCCGGGGGGCCGGCGAACGCGTCCCGCCCAGGTACGCCCGCACCCTGCTCGGGCGGCTCAGGGTGAAGATGAGCCGCGCGTACGGCGGCGAGGAGATCCCGCTCGACGGGCACCGCGAGCACGAGGAGAGGCCCGTCGCCAAGAGGGAGCAGTAGGACCGGCGGTTCAGGAGGCCGGGCGGCGGTCGAGGGCCTGGATCCACTTGACCGCCACGGCGGCCACCTGGACGAGCTCGGCCCGCAACCGCCGCGGGTCGCTCTCGGCGAACGCCTCCAGAACCTCCTCGGCCAGGACGTGCCGCCAGGTCAGCGCCCCGGCCCGGGCGGCCGTCTCGGTCTCCAGCCGGGCCCGGTCGGACTCGGCCGCCGCGCCGTCGGCGCCGGTGCCGTCGGGCAGGACCTGCATCCCCCACCTGGCGTCCTGCGCCGCCCGCTCGGCCGCCACGTCCCCGAGCGCCCGCGCCAGCGACCCGGGCACGCCCGCATCCCCGTCATGTGTCATGCGCCCAGTCTGGCCGATGATCATCGGTGCCGGTCCGGCCGGGGCGCCGGAGGGCGGAAGCCGGGGCCGAGGTCGGTCAGGCCGGAGCAGGCGTGGTCGCGGAACGCTCGGGCGGCGGGGGTGAGGCGGTCCCCGGCCGGCCAGCTGACGCCGATCGTGCGGAACAGCGGCGGCGACAGCGGGATCTCGCGCATGCCTCCCGTGGGCGGCTGGTCCGAGCGGGGCAGCACGGCCACGCCCAGGCCGGCGGCCACCAGGCCCCGTACGGTCTCCGACTCCTGGCCCTCGAAGGCGATGCGCGGCTCGAACCCGGCGGCGGCGCACAGGTCGTCGGTGATCTGGCGCAGGCCGTACCCGTGCTCCAGCGTCACCAGCTCCTCCCCCGCCAGCTCGGCCGCCCGCACCCGCCCGCGCGCCGCGAGCCGGTGGGACGGCGGCACCGACAGCACCAGCTCCTGGTCGGCGAGCGGCCGGCTGACCAGATCGGGGTCGTCCAGCGGCATGGGGGCGACGAACACCAGGTCGATCTCGCCCGCGCGCAGGGCCCGCAGCATGTCCTGACGCGATCCCTGGGCCAGGCTGAAGCGCACGCCCGGGTTGCGCTCGCGGAACCCGCCGATGAGGGACGGCACCAGCGTGCGCCCGAGCAGGTGCAGGAACCCGAGCACGACGCGGCCGCTGCCGGGGTCGATCTCCTCGCGCACCTCGCGGGCGGCGGCGGTCACGGCGGCGAGCGCGCGGGCGGAGGCGGCGGCCAGGGTGCGGCCGGCCCGGGTCAGGCGGATGCCGCGGCCGGCCGGGAGCACGAGCGGGGCGCCGACGACGTCCGCCAGCGCCGCGAGGCGGCGGCTGGCGGTGGGCTGGGGGACGCCGAGCAGCTCGGCGGCGCGGGTGACCTGGCCGGTCTCGCCGACGGCGGCCAACAGGGCGAGGGACGGGGCCAGGCGGGCGGCCAGCTCTTCGTCGGATTCATACGACACAGTATGAATTATCGCCCATTTGTGTATTAGACGTATTTTTTAGCTTTGCTTAGCTTCTGAGGTGTGGTCGTTCTCCAAGAGATCTCCGTGGACACGCGGCGGGTCAGCGCCGCCGTTGCCGCGGCCGGGCTGTCGTCGTTCGCTCTGCTGTACGCGCCGCAGCCGGTGCTGCCGCAGCTCGCGCAGGCGTACGGGCTGGATCCGGGCGGCGCGTCGCTGGCGATCGGGGTGGCGACCACCGCGCTGGCCGTCGCCGTGCTGCCGATCGCCTGGATGGCGGGGGCCGTGGGGC
>NZ_POUD01000205.1 GCF_003236395.1 Nonomuraea aridisoli
TCACATGATCGTCCAGATGGACATAGAGTGCCGTCAGAAGGGCGTCCAGCTCAGTCTTCACAAACCGATCTTGGACGCCCTTCGCTGTGCCCGCAGACGATCAGCGAATTTCACATCAACGATCTAGGCGGTGGTCACGAAAACGGCGATCCGGCGGCCGAGTTCGGCGCCCGCGTCCTCCTGGAGGAAATGCCCGGCGCCCTCGATGACGGGATGCCGCAGGCCGGCCGCCCCGGCCATCGACGCGCGCAACCGGGGCGCCATGCCCCCGGTGATCGGGTCGCCGTCGGAGAAGGCCACGAGGAACGGCCGGTCGAGCGTGGTGAGGATCCGCCAGGCAGCGCGGTTGGCGGGCGCGGCCGGGTCGTCCGGCGTGATCGGCACGAGGCCGGGCATCGCCCGCGGCCCCGCCTTGTACGACTCGTCGGGGAACGGCGCGTCGTAGGCCGCCCGCACCCGTGGCGAGAGCTCGGTCCGGCAGCCCGCCTGCACCAGCCGCCCGACGTCGAGCACGGGCGCCTTCTCCACGGCGGCCCTGAACCGGTGCCACACCTCGGGCATGGGAGTGTCACCCGTGGGCAAGCCCGTGTTGGCGGCCACGATCCTGGCGACGCGCTCCGGGTGCTCGGCGGCGAGCCGCAGCCCGATCAGGCCGCCCCAGTCCTGGCCCACGAGGGTGACCCGGTCGAGGCCGAGCGCGTCGAACAACAACGCGCGGGTCCACTCGACGTGCCGGGCATAGGTGTGGTCGGCCTGGTCGGCCGGTTTGTCGGAGCGGCCGAACCCGACCAGGTCGGGCGCGACGGCCCGCAGCCCGGCCGCGGCCAGCTCCCGCATGACGTGGCGGTAGAGGAACGACCAGCTCGGCTCGCCGTGCAGCAGCACGACGGGCTCGCCGCCGGCGGGGCCGGCCTCGACGTACGCCATGCGCGGGCCGCCGGGCAGCTCGGCGTAGCGGGGCTCGTGGGGGAAGTCGGGCAGGTCGTGGAAGCGCTCGTCGGGGGTGCGCAGGAACCGCATGGACCGATGCTCTCACCCGTGCCGCTGGTGGCGGCCGGGGAACTCGCCGATCTGCACCTGCTTGGGCGTGACGCGCAGGACGCCGGCGTCGGCCAGCGCGACGCCGCGCACCTCCACCCAGAACCGCCGCTGCAGCGGGTCGGAGGCGAACACCGCCACCCTCGGGTCATCCTCGACGGCCTCCCACGCCTCGGTCTCGGCGATCAGGCGCAGCTCGCCCGAGGATGTCACGGAGGCCACGGCGCCCGCGACCCGCGGCCCCAGGGCGTCCGCGTAGGAGAGAACGACGCCGCGGGCGTAGGAGAAGGTCCGGCGCACCTCGGGGTCCAGGTCGACCGACGGCTCGCCGCCCACGGGCAGGTCGCACATGAGCAGGGACGAGCGCCACGGCCCTGGACCGCCGCGCCACCACGCGCGCGCTGCCCGTACCGCGAAGACGGGCACCACCAGGCCGAGGGCGCCCAGCCCGAGCCGCCACGCCCACGCCGACCCCAGCAGCCCGCCCGCCGCACAGGCCGGCCCGGCGAGCGCCACGAGCACCGCCGCCGCGCGCAGCGGCAGGTCCCCGCGGTGCCGGGCGCGCAGGTAGCCCCGCACCATCGGGTACGGCACCGCCACCGCCGCCACGGCCGCCCGCGGCTCCACCACCAGCGCCGCGGCCGCCACCGTCCCCAGCGCCGACCACGTCCGGCCGAGCACGATCCACAGCGCCACGCCCGCGTTCCTGCGCGCCGTGCGCTCGGCGGCGGTCACCCGCGCCGTCTCGGCCAGCGCCCGCAGCGGACGCCCCCGCCACGTCTCTGCCAGCGCCCGTACGGCCGCCAGCGCCGGCCAGCCCAGCACCGCGATGCCCGCCAGCCCCGCCCAGACGGGGGCCGGCGCGGACGGCACCGCCGCCAGCACCAGCCAGGCGGCGTACGCGGCCACCGCCACCGCGGCCGACACCACGCCCGCCCCGAGCCAGGGGTCCCGGCGGAACATCGCCGGCACGTACGACCACAGGCCGACCCGCCGCGCGTGCCGGACCGTGAGCGGCACCAGCAGCGCCAGCACGGCGAAGCCGCCGAGCCGGGCCTGCGCTCCGAGGTCCAGCAGGAACGCGCAGGCCGCGACCGCCACCGTGGCCACCGCGACCAGCAGCCTGGCCTGCCGCGACCAGACCTCCAAGGCCCGCCTGGCCCGGCCGGTCTCCCGCGGGCCGATCGGCCAGGCCGGGTCGTGGTGCGGGCGGAGACGCTCCCAGCGCACCAGCGCCAGGGCCAGGTTCACCCGGGCCTGCGGGTGTTCGGGGTCGAGGGCGAGCGCCGCCCGGTAGCGGCGTTCCGCGCCGGCGTGCTCGCCGCGCAGCAGCGCCAGGTCGCCCAGCATGACCTCGGGCCCCGGCTGCTCGGGCGCGAACTTCGCGGCCAGCGTGGCGTGCGCGACCGCCTCGGCCCAGCGGCCCGGTGTCCGGCGCAGCGCCGCGGCCAGGCGCAGCCGGCCCGGCCACGATCCGGGCGCGAGGTCCACGGCCCGCTCGGCGAACGGCACGGCGTCGGCGTCGCGGCCGAGGCGCTCGTGGGCGAGGCTGATGAGCCGGTGCGGCCACTCGGCGGCCGGATCGAGATCGGCGGCCCGGCGCGCCGCGTCCAGCGCCGCGTCGGGGCGGCCGGCGTTCAGCCTGGTCAGGGCCTCCTCACACCAGTCGCGTGCGGATCGGTCGGAGTCGTCGCCGTCAGTGCCGCTGGGATCGGTCCGCACGCGTCCATGATCGGCTGGCCGGCGAATCTTGGATAGATACCGACATATGGCTGTATCTCTCTAGAGAGGTATGCGGCTCCGCGGATCGGCCGATACCGCTATCACGAGCGCGTGCCATGGCCTAAGCTGCCACGCAAGCCGGGAGCGCCGGAGCCGGCGGCGACTGCATTAAGACACGGTTCCGCCGCCGCCGACCACGCACGCGCGGGCCCTGTGACACCGATCGGCCCGCAGGGAGGGCCATGACCGTCACCCAGTCCGCACCCCCCGTACGGACTGCCGGGCGCGGGCATCCCGAGCGCTGGTCCATCCTGGTCCTCCTCTGCCTCAGCCTGCTGCTGATCACGGTCGACGCGACCGTCCTGCACATCGCGGTGCCCGCGCTGACCGCCGCGCTGGAGCCGTCCGCGGTGCAGCTGCTGTGGATCATCGACGTCTACTCCCTGGTGGTCGCGCCGCTGCTGGTCATGTTCGGCACGCTCGGCGACCGGTACGGCCGCAGACGGCTCGTCCTGGCGGGGTTCGTGCTCTTCGGCCTGGCCTCGGCCGGGGCCGCGTTCGCGCCGACCCCGCTCACCCTGATCCTGGCCCGAGCCCTGCTCGGCGTGGGCGGCGCCATGATCATGCCGGCCACGTTGTCGCTCATCCGCGAGGTGTTCACCGACCGGCGCGAGCGCGCCGTCGCGCTGGGCGTCTGGAGCGCGGTGGCGGCGGCCGGCGCCGCCGTCGGGCCGCTCGTCGGCGGCCTGCTCGTCGGCCTGTGGTGGGGCGCGGTCTTCCTCGTCAACGTGCCGATCCTGCTGGCGCTGCTGCCCGCCGCCGTCCGCCTGCTGCCGGAGTCCCCGGTGCGCCGGGACCGGCCGTGGGACGCCGTCAGCGCCGTGCTGTCGGTCTTCGGCGTCCTGGCGCTGGCGTTCGGGCTCAAGGAGGCCGGCTCGGGCAGCCTGATGCCGCTGTGGGCGGCCACGCTGGTGTTCCTGGCGGGGCTCGCCCTGCTGGCCGCGTTCGTCCGCCGTCAGCGCCTGCTGCCCGTGCCGTTCCTGGACATCGCCTTGTTCCGGCGGCGGGCGTTCACCACCGGGGTGCTGGGCGTGCTGCTCGGCGTGTTCGCGCTGGTGGGGCTGCAGCTGATGCTCGCCCAGTACCTGCAGCTCGTGCTCGGCGACAGCCCCGTGCGGGCGGCGCTGCGGATGTTGCCCCTGGTGATCTCGGCCGTGGCGGGCGGCCTGGTCGCGGCCCGGATCCTGCCGAGGCTCGGCATGCGGGCCACCCTGAGCGGCGGCCTCGCGCTCGTGGCGCTGGCCCTGACCCCCACCCTGACGTGGGGCGTCGAGGGCCATCCCGTGATGCTGGCGGTCTGCTTCGTCGGCATCGGGTTCGGGGTGCAGGTCGCGCTGCTGGCCGCCTCCGACACGATCATGGCGTCGGTGCCCGAGTCCCGGGCGGGCGGAGCCGCGGCCATCGAGGAGACCGCGTACGAGCTGGGCGCCGGGCTGGGCGTGGCCGCGCTCGGCACGGTCACCGCCCTCGCGTACGCCCCCGGACTGCCCGCCGTGCCCGGAGTGCCCGCCGGCGGCATGGACCAGGCCAGGCAGTCGCTGGCCGCCGCCGCGCACGTCGCCGGCGAGATCGGCGGCGCCACGGGCGGCGCGCTGCTCGACGCCGCCCGGTGGGCCTTCGTCAATGCCCTGCACACGACCGTGGTCGTGAGCGTCGTCCTGCTCAGCCTGACCGCCGTCGTGGTGGCCGCGCTGCTCAGCCGTGATTGAGGTGTGCCATGTCCCGAATAGGGCAGACAAATACCGTGAAGCAGGCCCTTCGTGATCTCGCCGCGTTAGTCGCCCGTCTAGGCGTCGGCGGCATCTTCTTCGCCAACGGCTGGGCCAAGCTCGAAGACGGACTCAAGATCACCGGAGCCAAGTTTCTCGAACAGGGCGCCCCCGCGCCCGGCGCCTGGGCGACCGTCACCATGCTCGCCGAGCTCATCGGCGGGGCGCTGCTCATCGCGGGCCTCGCGGTCTCGGTCACCGGCCTCGTGCTCTTCGCCGAGGCGCTGGCGGTCTTCCTGGTGGCCCCGCCGCTCAACCCCATCAGCCTGAACGAGCTCATCCTGCTGGGCGCGGCCTCGCTGCTGCTCGCCGTGGTCGGCGCGGGCCGCGTCTCCGTCGACCACATGGTGGTGATCCGGCGCAGGGAGTCGGAGGCCGCCGACGAGTTCGCCGCCGACACCGAGGCCGACCGCGTCATCGCGTCGTTCAAGGAGCCCGACAAGCCCGCCGGCGACGCTCCCGCGGGCGAGCCCCGGTCGGTGGAGGACACCGCGCCGCACCCGCGCCCGCGCGTCTCCGGAGGCGAGGCCAAGACCGCGGAGGCGAAGACCGCCGAGGAGCCCGCCACCGCGCCCGGCGACACGCTGGTGGCCGGCCGCAAGAAGCCGTCGTCGCGCGGCCGCCGCACCACGACCGACTGACCTGGCAGACTTTGTCGCATGAAGCGGCCTTTCACCCAGGTTGACGTGTTCAGCAGTACGCCGTACCTCGGCAACCCGCTCGCCGTCGTCCTCGACGGCGACGGGCTGAGCACGGAGGAGATGCAGCGGTTCGCCGCCTGGACGAACCTGTCCGAGACGACCTTCCTCCTGCCGCCGACGACCCCGCAGGCCGATTACCGGGTGCGCATCTTCACCCCCGCGGCGGAGCTGCCCTTCGCCGGCCACCCGACCCTGGGCTCCTGCCACGCCTGGCTGGAGGCCGGCGGCGAGCCGCGCACGGACGGGGTGGTCGTGCAGGAGTGCGGCGCCGGCCTGGTGACGCTGCGCCTGACGGACGAGGGGCCGGCCTTCCACGCGCCCCCGCTGGTGCGCTCAGGCCCGGTGGAGGAGGAGCTCCTCGAACGGATCGCCGCCTCGCTGGGGATCTCCCGCGGCGACCTGGTGGACGCCGAGTGGGCCGACAACGGGCCCGGCTGGGTCGGCGTGCTGCTGAGGGACGCCGAGGCGGTGCTGGCGCTGCGGCCCGGCCTGGTGCCGCTCGACGTGGGCGTGGCGGGGCCGTATCCGGAGGGGTCGCCGTACGCGTTCGAGGTGCGGGCGTTCTTCCCCTACCACGGCTCCACCGTCGAGGACCCGGTGACCGGCAGCCTGAACGCCTCGCTCGGCCAGTGGCTGCTGCGCACGGGCCGGGCGCGGGCGCCGTACGTGGCCTCGCAGGGCACGGCCGTCGGCCGCGCGGGACGCGTGCGCGTCCTCGCCGACGAGCAGGGGGACGTCTGGGTCGGCGGCTCCGTCGTCACGTGCGTCAGCGGCCACGTCGACCTGTGAGCCTCAGCCGCGCAGCGTGAACCGCACCTCGTCGCCCGGCCGCAGCTGCGCCGCGACCGGGACGTCCGCGGCCCGCACCACCCCGATCACCGGGTAGCCGCCCGTCGGCGGGTGGTCGGCGAGGAAGACGATCGGCTGCCCGCTCGGCGGCACCTGCACCGCGCCGAGCACCATGCCCTCGCTCGGCAGCTCGCCCTGGCGCGCCCGCACCAGCTCCGGCCCGCGCAGCCGCACGCCGACGCGGTTGCTGTCCTGCGTCACGGTGTACGGCCGCGCGCACAACCCCTCCGGCGCCCCGGGCACGAACCAGTCGTCGCGCGGCCCCGGCAGGATCCGCAACACGGCCGGACGGGGCCCCGGCGGCGGCGCGAGATCGGCGCGGATCTCGCCCGTCGGCCGCCCGACCGGCAGCAGCGTGCCCGGCCGCAGCGGCTCGGGACCCAGCCCGGACAACGAGTCGGTGGAACGGCTGCCGAGCACCGGCTCGACGTCGATCCCGCCGCGTACGGCCAGATAGGTGCGCAGCCCCCACACCGGCGGCCCGAGCCGCAGCTCCGCGCCCGCCGGTACCCAGAACGGCGCCCCCATGTCCGCCCCCGACGCGAGGGGCGCGCCCGCCAGCGCCACCCACGCCGCGTCGTGGAAGCGCAGCCGCGCCATCCCGAACGTCAGCTCCACCCCCGCCAGCCCCTCGGGGTTGCCGACGAGCCGGTTGGCCAGTCGCAGGCTCGGCGCGTCGGCCGCTCCCGAGCACGGCACCCCCAGGTGCGCGAGACCCGGGCGGCCCAGATCCTGGACGGTCGCGTACGGACCGGGCGCCACCACCTCGATCATGCGCGCTCGAACCGTACGCGCATGCCCGGCCGGAACAACGACGGCGGGTCGGCGCTCACGTCCCACACCCGCGTCGAGGTGCGCCCGAGCAGCCGCCACCCGCCCGGCGAGGCCGTCGGGTAGACCGCCGAGTACGGCCCCGCCACGGCCACCGACCCGGCGGGCACCGAGGTGCGCGGCGTGTCCAGCCGCGGCAGGTGCAGCACCGGGTCGAGCCCGGTCAGATAGGCGAACCCCGGCGCGAACCCGAGCCAGCCCACCACCAGCTCCCGCCCGGTGTGCCGGGCGACGACCTCCTCCACCGAAAGGCCCGCCAGCCCGGCCACCGACTCCAGGTCGGCGCCGTCGTACACCACGGGGATCGTCACGACCGGCCCGTCGGCCATCCCCGCCCCCTCGCGCACCCCCTCGGCGAGGGACGCCAGCCGCGCCCGCAGCCGCTCGCGGTCGGCGCCGGGCGCCACCACGAGCACGGTCTCCGGCCCCGGCACGATCTCCACGACCTCCCGCGGCCGCTCGGCCCGCAGCGCGGCGTCGAGCCGGTGGGACGCCTCCAGCGACCCGGTCTCCACGAGCAGCCCGTGCTCACCGGCCGCCCGGATCACGCGAACGCCTGCAGGACCACTCCGGCCGCCAGCAGTGCGTCGCGCACCTCCCGCGCCAGCCGGACCGCGTCAGGCGTGTCACCGTGGACGCACAGCGAACGCGCCGAGACCGGCACCGAACTCCCGTCGGCGGCCGTCACACAGCCCTCCACGGCCATCTGACGGGCCCGCGCGGCCACCGCCGCCGGGTCGTGGACGACCGCGCCCGGCTCGCGGCGCGGCACCAGGGTGCCCTGCGGCGTGTAGGCCCGGTCGGCGAACGCCTCGCTCACCGTCGGCACGCCCTCGGCCGCCGCCACCTTGTGCACGACCGACCCGGGCAGCGTGAGGACCGGCAGCGACGGGTCGTAGTCGGCCACCGCGTCGATCACCGCCGCCGCCTGGACCTCGTCGCGGACGATGCGGTTGTAGAGCGCGCCGTGCGGCTTGACGTAGGAGACCCGCCCGCCCATCGCCCTGGCGATGCCGTCGACGGCGGCCAGCTGGTAGAGCACCTCCGCGCACAGCTCCTCGGGCTCGAGGTCCATCTCCCTGCGCCCGAAGTGGGCCAGGTCGCGATAGGACACCTGCGCGCCGATCGTCACGCCGCGGTCGACGGCCGCCGCGCACGTGCGCCTGATGGTCACCGGGTCGCCGGCGTGGAAGCCGCAGGCGACGTTGGCGCTCGTGACGACGTCGAGCAGGGCGAGGTCGTCGCCGAGCCGCCAGACGCCGAAGCCTTCGCCGAGGTCCGCGTTCAGGTCGATCACCATGGCACCATCATGGCCGCAGGTGAGCCGTCAGTGCGACGTTCTCAGATCTCGTCCGGGATGTCCGCGATGTCGTCGAGGGCCGCGGCCAGCTCGTCGGGGTCGCCGCCGATCCGCTCGGCGATCTCGATCAGCACGTGCAGCACGTCGTGGCGGTCGTGGCCGAGGTCGAGCAGGCGCTGCGCGGCCTCCCACAGCTGCGGCGGGTCGCCGTCCCACAGCCGGGTGGCGATCTCCTCGTGCCAGGCGAGGTGCTCCTGGTCGATCAGCCCGCCGTGGTCGATCTCGAGTAACGTACGCCGGTCCGCCTCGTCGGCCGGGTTGAGCCGGTCGAGGTCGATGCCGTTGTGCGTGCCCTGCAGATAGGGGAACGCGAACGCCCGCCTGGCCAGCGCCGACAGGTCGCCGTCGGGCAGCAGCCGCTCCAGCAGCGGCCGGTCGATCCCGAACGACGTCGGATCCCGGTACGCCTCGGGGAACTTCCCGGTGGCCTCCCACACCGCGTCGAGCGTCGCCTTGAGACCCTGCTCCGGCAGCCCCGTACGGTGGGCGGCGAAGCGCACCCACGCCGACAGCACGTGGGGCATCGCCTCCTGCTCGGCCACGCTCAGCATCACCTTGCGCGGCAGCCAGTCGAGCAGGAACGTCTCGCACTTGGTCGGGCTCACCCGCAGCGGACGGTTGAAGTCGCGCTCGCACCCGTAGTCGATGATGTGGTCGGCGCAGCGCGAGGCCGCCGACGGGTCCGACAGGTGCTCGGCCGCGTCGGAGGCGAGGAACTCCGCCGCCAGCATGGCCCGCCGCTCCCTGCTGTACGGGGCCTCGATGTGCAGCGGCGCCGGCCGCTTGCGCCCGGGGGGCAGCGCCTTGAGCCGGGCCCTGGCGAAGGCGTGGTAGGCGCTGTAGCTGTCGCTCACGGGCGGCGGGGTCTTGGGCTCCATGGTGGCCTTCATCGCGGACTCCAGCAGCGCCCTGGCCTGCTCGGGCTGGATCTCCTCGAACAGCAGCATCGGGTTGCCCGCCGCCTCGGCCCTGGCCTGCTCCAGCAGCTTGTCGACCTGGGAGGAGACCCAGGCGTCGCGGGCCATGCCGTTCATGTTGTGGTCGACCACCATGACGAGGGCGTGGCGGTCGATCGGCTGCTCGCTCGCGCTCGGCCGGTAGGCGAAGGTGCAGATGACGGTGTCCTGGTCGCCGTAGGCGTCGCGGGAGACGTAGCTGCCGGTGGGCTTGACCGCGCCCACCCGGTCGGCCCAGCCGGGCCGCGCGACCCCCGACTCCATCATCGCCAGCGCCGCGCCCTCCGCCTTGGCTCCCTGGCGGGCGGTGCCGAGATAGGCCAGGCAGATCAGCAACGTGAGCGAGGCGGGGGTGCCGGCCTTGGCCGCGTAGTCGACCAGGCCCTCGCCGAGCACCTGCTCGACGTCGCCGCCCCTGACCCGTCTGCCCCACCAGGCGCCGATCATGTCGGAGACCATCAGCTCCGCGTCGAGGGGGGAGCGCACGGCCAGCAGCTCGCGGGCCGCCTGCACCATCTCCTTGAACACGTCGTCCGGCGGGCTGCTCTCCCGGGGATCTCGTCGGTGTCGGCGCACGCCCTCACTCTCTCGTATTCCAGGCGCGAACGCTGCGGAGAACACGACCCGGTGACCCCGATGTTATCGGGCAGGAACCTTCCGGCGGGCACGCGGACCGTGCGCCCGCCCGCCGTTCACGCGTTACCGGATCCCCCTGGGCGGGGGAGCGGAGTTGACGATCGCCAGCAGGCGCTCACGGGCGATGCGTTCCACGATCTCGGGCGTGGCCGAGATGCCGAGGTGCTGCGCGCACGCGCACACGTCTGCGACGCAGCGGTCGATCGTGTCCACGGGTACGGTCAGGAACTCTTCGGCCAGCCTGTGACTGACCGGTTCCCGCAGGAACCGTGTGGCCAGAGCGAGCATAGATGTGAGATTCCTCTGGAGACCCGGGGGCAAACCCCCAGGAACGTCTGCAGGGCGACTTGCGCTCTCATTTCACCTTTTCTCGGGCGTGTGTCAAGCCTCCACGGAGGCTGTGTTCACTTCACCGCGCGCCCATTCATGCGAAGCTGTCTCCATGCGCATCCAGCTCGCCCAGCGGAGCGAGGCGGACGAGCTCCTCGGCCGCAGCCCGCTCGCCCTCCTCGTCGGCATGCTGCTCGACCAGCAGATCCCCATGGAGTGGGCGTTCACGGGGCCGTACACCATCTCTCAGCGGCTCGGTCACGACCTCACCGCCGCCGAGATCGCCTCCTACGATCCCGACGCGTTCGCCGCGCTGCTCGCCGAGAAGCCGGCCGTGCACCGTTATCCCAAGTCGATGGCGGCACGCGTCCAGCAGCTCGCGGCCTACCTCGTCGAGAACTACGACGGTCGCCCGGAGCTGATCTGGGCCGAGGCGCAAGACGGCCATGAATTGTTGAAACGACTCATGGCCCTTCCGGGATACGGGAAGCAGAAGGCCCAGATTTTCTTGGCATTGCTGGGCAAGCAGTTGGGGGTCCAGCCGTCAGGCTGGCGGGAGGCAGCCGGACTCTACGGCGAGGAGGGGTCACACCGATCGGTCGCCGACGTGGTCGACGCCGACAGCCTGGCCCGCGTGCGAGAGGCCAAACAGGAGGCCAAGCGCGCGGCCAAGGCCCGGTAGCCGTGGCAGAAATCCGCGACGGCGACAGGGCGCTGTAACCTGATCTTGCTGCGCAACGTGGAGCGACTTTGACAGGATGCGTAGACCCGAGAGGCGACAGGGCCGCGGCGGGGGCTTCCGTCCGCACGTGCCCATCGCCGATGATGTACTGCAGGATCCGGTCGCCCGGAGCTGCGCTACGCCGATACACAGTTATGGAGATGTGCCGCGTGGGAGACCCTGGCACGCGACGGAGGTGCGGACGATGAGCGCCGAGACCTCCGTTCCCCGTCCCCGGGAGTCGGATGTGGACATCTCAGACTCCGCCCTCTTCAAGGGCCTGCTGTCCGAGGCCGAGTTCGCCTTCGCGTTCTTCGACGCCGAAGGCCGCCTCCAGCGGGTCAACGACCTCTTCAGCGACGTCGTCGGCGTGCCCGCCGGCGACCTGGCCGGCCGGACGCCCGCGGAGGCGCTGGCCGCCGACCTCGGCCAGGTCATCGGCCACGCGGTGCGGGCCGTCATCGACAACGACGCCCCGGTCACCGAGGGCCGCGTGCGCGTGCGCACGGCGGGGGGCGACACGCGGCACTGGTCGCTGTCGTTCTCGCCGGTCCACGACGAGGCGGGCGAGCTGCGCGCCGTCGCCCTGATCGGCCTCGACGTGACCGAGAGCCGCCAGACCGAGGAGGCGCTGCGCCGCAGCGAGGAGCGTTACCGTTCGCTCGTCGAGGCGCAGTCGCAGCTCGTCTGGATCACCTCGCCCACCGGCGCCGTGATCGAGGACGCGCCCCAGTGGCGCGCCATCACCGGCCAGGGCCTGGAGGAGTACCTCGCGGGCGGCTGGCTGGAGGTCGTCCACCCCGAGGAGCGCCAGCAGACCGAGGAGGCCTGGCGCGAGGCGCTGCGCGGGCGCACCATGTTCGAGTGGAACTACCGCGTCCGCACCCGCGCCAGCGGTTATCGCCACTTCGAGGTGCGCGCGGTGCCGATCATCCGCCACGGCAGGGTGGTCGAGTGGGTCGGCGCCAACACCGACGTCACCCCGCAGCGCGAGGCCGAGGAGATGCGCGGCCGGCTGACCGACCAGCTCGGCGCCGCCGCCCTGCGCACCGCCCGGCTGCAGGGCGCCACCGCCATGCTGGCCGAGGCCCTGACGGTCGAGCAGGTCGTCCAGGTCATCATCGACGTGGGCCGCACGGCCCTGGCCGCCGACCGCTCGGCGGTCGCGCTGCTCGACACCGACCGCGCCGCCCTCAAGCTGATCAACGGCGAGGGCATCATGGAGGCGTCGGGCGCCACGGGCGACGAGATCCCGCTGTCGCAGTCCAACGTCATGACCATGGCGGTCAACAGCCGCCGGCCGGTGTTCGCCGAGTCGCCCGAGTCACTGAAGGCCCAGCTGCTGGAGGCGGGCGGCGACGAGGAGGTCCTGGCCCAGATGCTGGCCACCGGCGACGAGCGGGCCTGGGTGGGCCTGCCGCTGCTGGCGGCGGGACGCGCCCTGGGAGCGCTCCGATTCTCCTTCACCAGGCCGCAGAAGATCTCCCAGGAGGACGGCGTCTTCCTGGAGGCGCTGGCCGGTCAGTGCGCGCTGGCGGTCGAGCGGGCCACCCTGTTCGAGCGCGAGCACCGCACCGCCGAGACGCTGCAGCGCAGCCTGCTGCCCGACCGCCTGCCGGTGGTCAAGGGGCTGGTGCTGGCCCAGCGCTTCCGCTCGGGCAGCCGCCACGTCCAGGTCGGCGGCGACTGGTACGACGCGTTCGTGCTGCAGGACGGGCGGGTCGCGGCGGTCGTCGGCGACGTCATGGGCAAGGGCGTCAAGGCCGCGGCGGGCATGGGCCGCATCCGCAACGCCATGCGGGCGCTGGCGCTGACCAATCCGCCGCCCGCGGCCGTGCTCACGGGGCTCGACCGCGTCTTCGAGGCCACCGAGGAGGAGGAGCAGGTCACCACGCTGGCCTACATGGTCGTCGAGCCGGTCACGGGCGAGGGCACGCTGGCGCTGGCGGGCCATCCGCCACCCGTCCTGGTCTCCCCGCAGGGCACCGCGATCCTGTGCGACGCCGAGCCCGGCACCCCGCTGGGCTGGCCGACCAGCCGCCGGCAGTTCCGGTTCGTGGTGCCGCCCGGCCACACCGCCGTGCTGTACTCCGACGGCCTCGTGGAGAACAGGAAGCGCGGATTGGACGCCGGTTTGGCAGAGCTTTGCAGTGTTGTGACAGAAGCGCCGCCTGAGGTGGTGAGTAGTCCGCATATGCTGCTGGACTTCCTGGTTGACCGGATGTTGTCTGGATATGAACAGGATGATGACGTTACTGCGCTCGCAATTCACGTCCCGCCAGCCACGAAGAGTGACTGAATGAAACAGTCATAACGGTTGCTTTCGGGTATCAGTGCCCCGCTTACGTACGCACTACTGTCTCGGTCGGCCTAGGGTGGAGGTCAACCGCCGGGAGGTGGCCGTATGGAGTGCGGGGTCGTGCCAGAATGCTGTGCAGGTCCGTCGCGGTCCGCACGGCCTCACCGATCTCCGAGAGAGGCAACAGCCCCCCAGCGGGCATCTGGGTCCATTGTCGCCACGCGTTCGTTCGAGAGGTGTTCGTGTCGCCTGCAAGTTCGACTCGCTCGAAGCCACAAGAGCTGAACGAGCCCGTCATTCAGCGACTGCTCGAGCGTGGGCGCTCGCAGGGTTTCCTCGAGTCTGAGGATGTCCGTCAGGCCTTCGAGGAGGCGGACATCCCCATGTCGCACGCCGCCGCGTTCTTGCGGAACCTCAGCAAAGAGGGCGTGACCGTGGTGGTGACCGCCGCGGATTCGGCTGCGCCGAAGAAGAAGTCTCGAGGTCCAGCAAAGCGTCAGACCGCCGCGCCAGTCAAGACCAAGACTGCGGCGGCCGCCAAAGAGCAGCAGCCCGAGACCGTGACCGCGGTCGTCGGCACCACTGAAGCCGAGCCGGCCGCCAAGAAGGCGGCCCCTGCCAAGAAGGCCGCTCCGGCGGCCAAGAAGGCCGCGGCTCCCGCCGCCGCCAAGAAGGCCGAGCCGAAGAGCGCTGGGCCTGCCGACACCAAGCCGAAGACGGCCGACTCCAAGGCCGACGCGGACGACGACGACATCGAGCTCGACGGCGACGTGGAGCTGGAGGACCTCGAAGACCTCGACGTCGACGACATCGTGGCCGAGGACGACAGCGACTCCGACGGTGAGTCCGACTCCGACGACGACTCCGACGACGAGCCCAAGGCCGCCGAGGTGGCCGTCGAGAAGAGCGAGGACGAAGTCCTCATCCTCTCCGACGACGACGATGACGCCCCGGTCGCGCAGGTCGCCGCCGCCGGCGCCACCGCCGACCCGGTCAAGGACTACCTCAAGCAGATCGGCAAGGTCCCCCTGCTCAACGCCGAGCAGGAGGTCGAGCTGGCCAAGCGCATCGAGGCGGGCCTGTTCGCCGAGGAGCAGCTCGGCGGCGGCGAGGCCGACTCGCTGCCGGTCGACGTCAAGGCCGAGCTGGAGTGGATCGCCGAGGACGGCCGCCGCGCCAAGAACCACCTGCTGGAGGCCAACCTCCGGCTCGTGGTCTCGCTGGCCAAGCGCTACACCGGCCGCGGCATGCTCTTCCTCGACCTGATCCAGGAAGGCAACCTGGGCCTGATCAGGGCCGTCGAGAAGTTCGACTACACCAAGGGCTACAAGTTCTCCACCTACGCCACGTGGTGGATCCGGCAGGCGATCACGCGTGCCATGGCCGACCAGGCGCGGACCATCCGCATCCCGGTCCACATGGTCGAAGTGATCAACAAGCTGGCCCGCGTCCAGCGGCAGATGCTGCAGGACCTCGGCCGCGAGCCCACGCCGGAAGAGCTCGCCCGTGAGCTGGACATGACGCCCGAGAAGGTCGTCGAGGTCCAGAAGTACGGGCGCGAGCCCATCTCGCTCCACACCCCGCTGGGTGAGGAGGGCGACAGCGAGTTCGGCGACCTCATCGAGGACTCCGAGGCCATCGTCCCGGCCGACGCCGTCAGCTTCACGCTGCTCCAGGAGCAGCTGCACTCCGTTCTCGACACGTTGTCGGAGCGGGAGGCGGGCGTCGTCTCGATGCGCTTCGGTCTCACCGACGGTCAGCCGAAGACGCTCGACGAGATCGGCAAGGTTTACGGGGTCACCCGTGAGCGCATCCGCCAGATCGAGTCGAAGACGATGTCGAAGCTGCGCCACCCGTCCCGGTCCCAGGTGCTGCGCGACTACCTGGACTGACCAGGCCATCTTCGAACGAGCCCCGTGCGGACGCCTTCCGCCCGGGGCTCGTTCGCGTCACAGGGCGACGTCGAGCGTCCAGGGGCGGCTGGGGCGCGGCGGCGCCGTGAGCTCCACGGCGTAGCCGCGGGCGGTCAGGTGTTTGGCCAGCTCGCCGGGGGTCGCGGGGTCGGCGCCCGACTCCAGCAGCGCCCGGGCGATCTCGCCACGGGTGGCCTTGGCCATGTGGCTGACGACCTTGCCGTCGCGGAACACGCGTACCGTGACCGCCCGGTCGCCGGGCTGCCACGCGGCCGCGTACGTGGCCGAACGCAGGTCCACCACCAGCCCCGGCAGCCGGTCGAGCTCCTTGGCGAGCAAGGGTCGCCAGAATGCCGCCAGCCCGCCGAGCGGCGGCAGGCTGACGCCCATCGACAGGCGGTAGGGCGGGATGCGGTCGGTGATGCGCACGACGCCCCACAGGCCCGAGAAGATCAGCACCGACTCCTCGGCCCGGCTCCGCGCATCGGCGGCCAGCGTGCCGAGGCCGAGGTTGTCGTACAGGACGCCGGTGTAGAGCTCGGCGGCGGGGAGCGTGGGGGCCGTCTTGAGGCCGGCGTTCTTGGCCGGCTCGCCTTTGAGACCCGGGGTCAGGCCGAGGACCTCCAGGGCGTCGCGCCGTCTGGAGGCTCGGACGAGCGCGTTCAGCACCCGGGTACGGGGCTTGCCGAGAGCGGGGAAGGACAGGTCGCCGACGGGCGGGCCGCTGCCCTCCGACGCCTTGCCTTCAGACGGCGGCAGCAGAATCAACACCGTGCCAGATTATTGCTCCCCGAGCACCGATCGTGGCCGGGCTCCGTCGCGGGTGTGACCGTTCGTGACGGGCGGGTTCTTTCGTTACGGCGGTGCCAGGTGGGCGCCACCCACCGACCGGGGCCGGGCTCTGTCCAGGGAGACGCTCATGAGGTGGAGCCGCCCGGCCGCCGCTACGCCGCCCCCTGGGCCGTCCTCTTCGCTCAGGAACTCGTCAACGGCCGACGAAGGAATCTCCGGCGCGGTCCGAACCAACGAGCGTTCAGCGGCATCCAACACAGCACCGGAGGGGGCTCACATGATCATGTGGTTGGCCGACGCCGCCGGGGCGGCGACCGTGTCACCCCGCGGGCCTTTCGTTAAGCGACCTCGCATGACGCCGGGCGCCCTCGCGGCCGTGAGCGTGTCCCACGCATGGTGATCCGCAAACGCGCCCCACGCTCCACGCAGCGCATCGACGTGACCCGCCTCCCCGAGGACGTCGTGGCGCTCATCGACGCCCTCGAGCCTGGCGAGAGCCTGCTCGTCACGCGTGACGGCGCATCGATCGCGACGATCTCCAGCACCGTCGACGTGGTCCAAGGCGCCGTCGTCGATCGCGACCCGCCCGACGAGGCCGAGGATCGAACACCCGTCGACTACGAGAGCGTGACCGTCGTGGCCACCGCGATGGAGCTGTCGACCGCGGCTCGGGTCGCTCTTGGCACCCAGCTCGGGGCCGACTACGTCGTGCTCGACATGCACGCCGCTCCCACGACGACCGATGTGCTGCTGGTACCTCCAGGCAGCCCGCAGCTGATCGGGGCGCTGCGAGCGATGTTCCCGAAAGCCCGCGTCATCGTCACCGAGATCGAGGACCACGAGCTCGGGGTCCAGTACCACGGCCCGGTCCGACGCCTGCTCGACGCCGGCGCCGACGCGTACCTGCCTCCGGCGACCCTCCCACTCCTGGCCAGACAGCTCGACTACACGCTGAACCCCGGACGCGAGCTCACTGGCGAAGCTCCCATGCGCTTGCAGATCGCCCCGACCGTGACACCGGCAGATCCGGACGACGAATGACCCCAGGCCCCATCGCCGGCGCCTCACCGTAGCCATGGGTGTCCCGGGCCATCGTGCTCGGCCGGATCTGCCGGTGTCACGGTCGGGGCGATCTGCAAGCGCATGGG
>NZ_POUD01000206.1 GCF_003236395.1 Nonomuraea aridisoli
CCCCCGGACCCCCCACCTCGAAGGGTCTTCCGCGACTTCCTGCGCCGCAGGAAGACCCAGATCGTGGGCGCGGGCATGCTCGGGCTCGTAGCGGGGGCGCTGCTCGGAGGCATCACGGTGAGCGCGTTCACCGACCACCGCGACGTCCGCCTGGTGCCCGACCAACGCTCCTTGCTCCCACCACACGCGCCACGCTGCCACGTGATAGACGACCGCGCCGTCTGCTTCGAACCCGTACTCCCACCCGCCCCCACCTGGACGGGCTGAACGCGGTGAGGCGGAATGCGCAGTGTGAAAGCCGATATCGTAGGGCCGGTGGGATTCGAACCCACACTAACAGCCACCTAAAGACTGCGCCTCTGCCATTGGGCTACGACCCCTTGGTGATTGTCTTTCCCTTGCCGGCGAAGTTTTCGGTCTGGGAATGACAATTCGGGCACAGAAAGCGGAGATTCTCCATTCGATTGTCGAGCCAGTCTCCGTTGATGTGGTCGACATGGAGCGTCAGCGGCTTCCCCTGCCACGTGCCGCCAATCCTACAGCCTGCGCACGCGTACGGGACCCCGGCTTCGCGCAACGCCCGGCGCAGCACGGGAGCCTTCTCGCGGATGGATCCCTGCGGGCGTAGCACGAGAACCTGCTGATAGGGGCGCAGAGTGAGAGAGCGGCGCCCTTTGCCGTGCGCTTGGCCCACGAAGTGGGAAGTGTCGATGCCGAAGTGTTTCAGCCGGCGACTGATGTGGGCGTGGCTGCCGCCCGTCCACTTGATGCCGAGGTGCCGCAGCACGTCGGCCACGCTTCGGGACGCGGCGGCCGCTTCCGCGAGCAACTCGCGCGAATACTTGATGTACCCTGCCACGGCGCTGAGTGTAGAAAGCGCCGCCGACAATTCCCGGTCGAAGAGAATGGCGAAGCGGGCCCTTTTGAGGAGGGCCCGCAGAGGGTCAGGACAGGCCGAGCTTTTTCTTGAGTGAGGCTACGTGGCCGGTGGCCTTCACGTTGTAGAGGGCGTGCTCGATCTTGCCGTCGCCGTCGATGACGAAGGTCGAGCGGATCACGCCGACGACCTCCTTGCCGTACAGCTTCTTGGTGCCGTACGCGCCGTAGGCCTGGTGGACTGTGAGGTCGGGGTCGGACAGCAGCGGGAAGGTCAGGGCGTCGCGTTCGGCGAACTTGGCGAGCTTCTCCGGCTTGTCCTTCGACACGCCGAGGACGGCGAAACCTTCGGCGGTGAGCCGGCTCAGGCTGTCGCGGAAGTCGCACGCCTGCTTGGTGCAGCCCGGGGTCATCGCGGCGGGGTAGAAATAGAGGATCACCCGCTTGCCGCGGTAGGCGTCAAGGGAGACGGTGCCGCCGTCGGCGGTGGTGAGCGTGAACTCGGGCGCGGCGTCGCCGGGCGCGAGCTTGGTTTCGGTCAATGGGCCCTCCTGCAGTTCCTCCCGCCCAACTTACCGGCCTGGCCGCCGTGCCGTGGAGCGTGCCGACCTGACAGACTGATCACGACCAGAACGGACGAAGCCCGCACGGAACGTGGCGCGGGCGAGGCGTACGGTCGAGAGGAGAGCCATGGCTGAGACCGATCCCGACGAGCTGGAGCGGCGGATCGCGCAGACGCGCGCGGAGTTGGCGCGGACGGTCGACGCCATCGCCGACCGGGTGAGCCCCAAGCGGGTCGCCGAGCGTACGGTGGCCGACGTCAAAGACCGTGCCGGGCATTTCGTGGCGTCCGTGGGCGACGCGCTCGGGGTGACGCCGCGGCCGGTCGAGTACGGCGACGACGCCCAGCAGGTGTGGGACGAGGAGCGGCCCGACCTGGGGGCGGTGCTCATCGGGGTCGGGGCGGTGCTGGTCGTGGGCGCGGCGATCGTGCTGTGGCGCCGCCGTCGCCGCCGCGGCTGACTCGCCCCCGGGCGGACGGTGATCCTCCTGCGGTGTCGCATCCGGGGCTGGGCACCGCTGGGCCGACGGTGATGGCCCGGCGGCGTCGCGGCCGGGGCTGGGCGCCGTTGGGCCGACGGTGATGGCTCCGTGGCGCCGCCGCATCCGGCCGCCAGCAGGGCGGCCCGGCGTCTGACGAAATGGCCTGCCCCTAGGAAAGCCGGGGTTGGGGAAGCGGTTCAGTGCCTGGCGGGATTCGGCGGGTTACAAGAAGGTCTGGGCTTCGCCTCGGTAGGTGGGGATCGACTCGACGATCGTGTCGCCGTCGATGAGGTGGAGGGTGTCGAAGCGTTCGCACAGTTCGCCTGCCTTGGCGTGCCGGAACCATACGCGGTCGCCGATGCGCAGGTCCTCCGCCGCCTGGCCGATCAGCGGCGTCTGCACCTCGCCGGCGCCTTCGTCGGGGGCGTAGCGCAGGCCGGCCGGCAGGTACGGCTGGGGCAGCCGGCTGGGGCCGGCGGCGCCGGAGGCCGGGTAGCCGCCGCCGAGGACCGTCACGGTGTCCGGGGCGGGACGACGTACGACGGGCAGCGCGAACAACGCCGCCGGGCGGCCGGTGAAGCGCCGGTAGAAGTCGAACAGGCGCGGGTGGAAGAACCCCGACCCGGCCGCCACCTCGGTGACGGCCTTCTCGCGTACGGTGCGTTCGATCGACCCGGTGCCGCCGCCGTTGACGAACTCGAGGTCGGCGACGCGGCGGACGGCGTTCACGACGCGCCCGCGGCGCAGGACGAGCTCTCTGGCGGAGCGGGCCTGCATGAGGCGCACGGCGCGGGCGTACAGGGTGCGGCCGGGCGGGTCGTCGCCGACGCCGGCGATCTGCGCCTCGTACGCCATGAGGCCGGTCAGCCGGAGTCCGGGCCGTTTGGCGACGGCGGCGGCCAGGTCGGCGGCCTCCTCGGGCTCGCGGACGGGGGAGCGCAGCACGCCCGCCCGGAACCTGCCTCCGAAGGCGACATAGGAGGCGTCGATGTCCAGACATAGCCGGATCTCGGATCGAGGGTGTGCCCCGGCGACGGCGGCCTCGACGAAGTCCAGGTGGGCGGGGGAGTCGACGGTGACGGTGATCTCCCGGGCCGCGCGGGCGTCCCCGGCGAGGGCGGCCAGCGCGTGCCGGTCGGCGGTGGGGTAGGCGACGAGGATGTCGGTGAACCCGTGGGAGGCCAGCCAGAGCGCCTCGGGCAGCGTGTACGCCATGACGCCGCGGAAGCCGTCCATGGCGAGGATGCGCTCCAGCAGCGGACGGCTGCGCACCGACTTGCTGGCCACCCGGATGGGCTTGCCCGCGGCGCGTCGTACGAGGTCGGCGGCGTTGGCGCGGAGGGCGGCCAGGTCGACGGCCGCGAAGGGAGGTTCGAGAGCCGCTGTGGCGCGGTCGTAGCGCTGGCGGTCGTCCATACCTGCAGCGTAACGACATATCACGAAAATGAACTTGGGTTCGCCGCCGGACCCGTAATGATCGGGCAAACGGGCGGCGAGGGCGCGGTACTGGCCGCCCGCCACCCGTGTACGTCTGTCGTTGTGATGACCACGCTTCAGCAGATACTGCCCGGTGTAGCAGCCGCGCCGCGGAACACCGGCCTGCGCCGGGCGAGGAAGGTGCTCAGGCCCGCCCGCACCGTTCCGGGGGTCACCGTCGCGCTCACCCTGGTCGGCGGGCTGGGGGCGACCGCCGCGGAGATCGTCTCGGGGCTGCTCGGCGCCACGCTCGGCTGGGTCCCGGTGAACGAGCTGGTCGAGCTGGCGGGGAAGACGACCTGGCCGGAGGCGGAGGCCACGGCCCTCTTCCTGGCCGGGCTCGGCGTGCTGATGCTGCTGCTCGCGGCCGTGCCGGGCCGCACCAGGCTGGTGCCGGTGGAGACGTCCGACCCGCTGATCGTCATCGGCATCACCCGCGCGGGCCTGCGCCGCACGCTGCGCGCCGCCGCCCAGCAGGTGGCGGGCGTGGACAAGGCCCGGGTACGCCTGCGCCCCCGCACCATCGAGGTCACCGTCATGACCGGCGAGGAGACGCCGGGCTCGATGCTCCGGCAGGTCGGCACCGCCGTGGGCGACCGCCTGACCGGCGTCGGCACCCTCGGCACCGGTGAGGTCGTCGTCCGTCTGCGCAGGAAGGGCATGTGATGCGTCAGTACGCGGGCAACCGTATCGGCCTGGCGATCGTCGGTGCGACGCTGCTGGGCCTCGGCGCGTACGCGTGGCTGCGCGGCCAGGACCGCCTCTTCGGCCTGCCCCCGCACACCAAGGTGCTGCCCGCCCAGGTCCACAAGACCCTGGCCGAGGAGCCCTGGCCGCTGTGGATGCTCGCCCTCGCCCTGCTCCTGCTGGCCCTGGTCGCGCTGCGCTGGTTGCTGCTCGCCCTCGGCTGGGGCAGGCGCGGCGCTCACAACGGCACCGGCACCGCCATGCTCTTCGTCGGGCTCAAGGGCGTGGAGGGCCTCGGCCGGGCCGGCGTGCGGGTCGCCGCCGACGGCCTGCGCGTCAACGTGACGTGCCCGTCGGCGGCCGACGTGGGGGCCGTGGTGAGCAAGCTCGACCAGGACATCGTCGGCCGCATCCGCCGCGAGATCAGGGACGACGAGACCCCGTCCGTCGTCCGCCTGCACGTACGTCGTTAGTCAGCACTCGATCACGTTGACGGCCAGGCCGCCGCGTGAGGTCTCCTTGTACTTGTCGAGCATGTCGCGGCCGGTGTCGCGCATGGTCTTGATGGCCTTGTCGAGGGCCACGTAGTGGCGGCCGTCGCCGCGCATCGCGATGCGGGCCGCCGTGATCGCCTTGTTGGAGGCCACCGCGTTCCGCTCGATGCACGGGATCTGCACCAGGCCGCCGATCGGGTCGCAGGTCAGGCCGAGGTTGTGCTCGATGCCGATCTCGGCGGCGTTCTCCACCTGCTCCGGGGTGCCCCCGAGGACCTCGGTGAGGCCGGCCGAGGCCATCGAGCAGGCCGAGCCCACCTCGCCCTGGCAGCCCACCTCGGCGCCGGAGATGGAGGCGTTCTCCTTGAACAGCACGCCGATCGCGCCCGCCGTGAGCAGGAAGCGGATCACGCCCTCGTCGTCGGCGTGGGGGACGAAGCGGTTGTAGTACGTCAGGACGGCCGGGATGATGCCGGCGGCGCCGTTGGTCGGCGCGGTGACGATGCGGCCGCCGGCGGCGTTCTCCTCGTTGACCGCCAGCGCGAACAGCGTCACCCAGTCCATCGCCTGCAGCGGGTCCTTCTCGGCGGGCTCGGCCTGCAGGCGGCGGTAGAGCTGGTTGGCGCGCCGCCTGACCTTCAGGCCACCCGGCAGGACGCCCTCCTTGGAGATGCCGCGGGCCACGCACTCCGACATGACCTGCCACAGGCGCAGCAGGCCCGCGCGGATCTCCTCCTCGGTGCGGCCGAACGCCTTCTCGTTCTCCAGCATGAGGCCGGAGATCGACAGGCCCGTGCCGGCGCAGTGCTTGAGCAGTTCCTCGCCGGTGGTGAAGGGGTAGGGCAGGACGGTGTCGTCGGGCTTGATGCGGTCGGCGCCGGTGGCGTTCTCGTCCACGACGAAGCCGCCGCCGACCGAGAAGTAGACCTTCTCCCGCAGCTTGCCGCCCGCCTGGTCGTAGGCGGTGAAGCGCATGCCGTTGGGGTGCTCGGGCAGCGAGATCTTCCGTTCGAAGACGAGGTCCTCGCCGACGACGAAGGGGATCTCGTGGCTGCCGTACAGCCGGACGGTGCCCGATTCGCGCATGGCGGCGATGCGGGCGTCGACGGTGTCGACGTCCACGAGCTCCGGCTTCTCGCCCGACAGGCCCAGCAGGACGGCCTTGTCGCTGCCGTGGCCCTTGCCGGTCAGGCCGAGTGAGCCGTACAGGATGGCCTCGACGCGGGCGACCCGGTCGAGCAGGCCGTCGTGGTGCAGGCCGCGGGCGAACTTGTGCGCCGCGGCCATCGGGCCGCCGGTGTGCGAGCTCGACGGGCCGATGCCGATTTTGAACAGATCGAAGACGCTGATCGCCATTGATGCGCCCTTCGCGCGCGGGCCGGGGCCCGGACGGGCCCCGGCTACCAGGTTGTCAGGATTCGCCTGAGGTGAGTGCGGTGTACTCCTCCGGCGACAGCAGGTCCTCGGGCTCGCCCTCCATGCGCACCCGGAACATCCAGCCCTCGCCGTACGGGTCGCTGTTGACCAGGCTGGGGTCGTCGACGACGGCCTGGTTCACCTCGACGACCTCGCCGCCCACCGGCGTGTAGATCTCGTTCACCGACTTGGTGGACTCCACCTCGCCGATGGAGTCACCCTGTTCGACGTTCGCGCCGACCTCGGGGAGCTGCACGTAGACGACGTCACCAAGGGCGTCGGCGGCGAACGCCGTGACGCCCACGGTCACGGTGAGTCCGTCATCGAGACCGGAGACCCACTCATGCTCCTTGGTGTAGCTCAGGTCGTCAGGGATGTTGCTCACTTGTTCCTCCTGTAAAAGGGCAGCTCGATCAGGTCCACGGGTTCGTGGCTGCCCCGGATGTCCACAGCCAGGCCTGAGTCGGCGCCGGTGTCGACGTAGGCCATCGCGATGGGCTTTCCCAGGGTCTGGGAGGGCGCACCGCTCGTGACCTCGCCGACGACGGCGCCGTCCTTGGTGACCGGGTAGCCGTGACGCGGCACCCGGCGGCCCCGGGCGACCAGCCCGACGAGGCGGCGCTTCGGCTGGTCGTCCTTGACCGCCTCCAGCGCCGACCTGCCGACGAAGTCGCCCGGCTTGTCGAATTTCACCACCCGGCCCAGCCCCGCGTCGAACGGAGTGAGCTCGGCGCTCAGCTCGTTGCCGTACAGCGGCATGCCGGCTTCGAGCCGGAGGGTGTCGCGGCTGGACAGGCCCGCGGGCTTGAGCCCGTACGGCTCGCCCGCCGCGGTGATCGCGTGCCAGAGCGGCACGGCGTCCTGATTGGCGACGAACAGCTCGAACCCGTCCTCGCCGGTGTAGCCGGTGCGGGCGATGAGCGCCCGGCGGCCGTCCACGAGGCCGGGCAGGCCCGCGTAGTACTTGAGCCCGTCGAGGTCGGCGTCGGTGAGCGTGGCGAGGATCTCCTGGGAACGGGGACCCTGGACGGCGATCAGCGCGTACTGGTCGGAGCGATCCTCGACCACCACGTCGTACGCCTTCGCACGATTTTTGAGCTCATTTCCGACTTTTTCGTAGTTCGAGGCGTTCGCGACGACCATGAACTCCTCGTCCCCGAGCCGGTAGACGATGAGGTCGTCCAGCACCCCGCCGCGCTCGTTGACGATCATGGTGTAGCGGGCGCGCCCGACCGTCAGCGCCGACAGGTGGCCGACCAGCGCGAAGTCGAGCGCCTCGCCGGCCTGCGGCCCGGTCAGGAAGATCTCGCCCATGTGGGAGAGGTCGAACAGCCCGGCCGCCTCGCGCACGGCCCTGTGCTCGGCGGCCTCGCTGCCGTACCGCAGCGGCATCAGCCATCCGGCGAAGTCGGTGAGTGTGGCGCCGAGGCTCTCGTGGACGTCTCGTAGCGGCGTAGGTCGGGACATTTGTCGCACCTCAGGACAGGATCGGATGCCAGCATCCTCCCCCTCTGTCATCGATGCCTGAGAGCTTCGCCCGAGTTTTGCCGGACTTTCACCTTCGGCGAGGCCCAGACGGGCCTGCTTTCCAGAGGTCACCTCCGGACGGGAGCTCCGGCCAGGTCAGCAGCCGCACGACGGTGGGCGGCTGTCCGCTTGAGCCGGGTTTCCTGTCCGTGTCCGCGCGGTCCTTTGCCTTGAGAGGTTCGCGGGGAGGGCTTGCTCCTTCAGGGACCACTGACCGGCTGTCAGGGTGCTCTCCCGCGCGGTTTTGCCGGTGATGTCCGTCAGCCTAGTGCCGTCGCGGGGGTCTTGTCGCGCCCGGGCGGATTCGGGCGGGACGCACTGGTCTGCTCAGCAGGCCCGGACGAGCGCCTCGAACAGCGCGTCGTCCTCGCCCGCCTCCGGATGCCACTGCACCGCCAGGGCGAACCCGGCCGTGTCCGGCTCCACGGCCTCGACCGTGCCGTCCTCGGCCGTGGCGGTGATCGTGAGGCCCGGCCCGAGCCGGTCGATCGCCTGGTGGTGGTAGTGCGGCACGGTCACCGGCCGCTCGCCCAGGATCTTGGCCAGCCGGGTGCCGGGCACGGGCGTCACCGGCAGGGGCCCGAACCGTCCGGGCGCGGGGGAGTGGCCCGCGTGCCCGACCACGTCGGGCAGGTGCTGGTGCAGGCTCCCGCCGAGCGCGACGTTGAGTACCTGCATCCCCCGGCAGACGCCCAGGTACGGCAGCCCCCGGTCGAGGGCCGCCGCGAGCAGCGCGAACTCGGCCTCGTCGCGGAACTCGCGGACGTAACCGGTGCGCTCGTGGGCCGGCTCGCCGTAGCGGGCCGGGTCGATGTCGCCGCCGCCGGCCAGGACCAGGCCGTCGAGCCCGCGCAGCGCCGAGACCGGGTCGCCGGCCGGCGGCAGCAGCACGGGCTGACCGCCGGCCCGGACGACCGCCTCGACGTACATGTACGGCAGGAGCGCGGCGGGCATGTCCTGCCAGACCGTGAACGTGGCCGGCTCGACGTAGGTGGTGATGCCGATGACGGGACGCATGGATCCTTCCTACAGCGGCGTGACGTAGGCGCCGGAGATGCCCCCGTCCACCAGGAACTCGCCGGCCGTGATGAACGAGGCGTCGTCGCTGGCCAGGAAGGCCACCGCCGCAGCGATCTCCGACGCCTCGGCGAACCGCCCGACCGGCACGTGCACCAGCCGCCGCTGCGCCCGCTCGGGGTCCTTGGCGAACAACTCCTGCAGCAGCGGCGTGTTCACCGGGCCGGGGCACAGGGCGTTCACCCGGATGCCCTCGCGGGCGAACTGCACGCCCAGCTCGCGCGACATCGCCAGCACGCCGCCCTTGGAGGCGGTGTAGGAGATCTGCGAGGTCGCCGAGCCCATCACCGCGACGAACGACGCGGTGTTGATGATCGAGCCCTTGCCCTGGCGCCGCATGTACGGGATCGCGTGCTTGCAGCACAGGTAGACGCTCGTCAGGTTGACGTCCTGGACGCGCCGCCAGGCGTCGAGGCCCGTCTCCAGGATCGAGTCGTCGTCGGGCGGTGAGATGCCGGCGTTGTTGAAGGCGATGTCCACGCTGCCGTAGGTCTCGTGCGCCGTGGCGAACAGCCTGACGACGTCGTCCTCCATGGTCACGTCGGCCTTGACGAACAGGCCGCCGACCTCGCTCGCGGCCTTGGCGCCCGCGTCCTCGTCGATGTCGGCGCAGACCACCTTCGCGCCCTCGTCGGCGAACCGCCGGGCCGTGGCCAGCCCGATCCCGCTGCCCGCCCCCGTGATGACCGCCACCCGATCCTGCAACCGCCGCATATGTGTCACTCCGTGGAAATGAAGACGTTCTTGGTCTCGGTGAACGCCGCGAGGGCGTCCGGGCCGAGTTCTCTGCCGAGGCCCGACTGCTTGAAGCCGCCGAACGGGGTCCAGTAGCGGACCGAGGAGTGGGAGTTCACCGACAGGGCGCCCGACTCTACGGCCCTGGCCACGCGGAGCGCCCGCCCGACGTCGCGGGTCCAGATGGAGCCGCTCAGCCCGTACGGGGTGTCGTTGGCGATGCGTACGGCCTCCGCCTCGTCCTCGAAGCGCGCCACCGACAGGACCGGCCCGAAGATCTCCTCGGTGAAGGCCCGGTCGGTGACCTCGGGGGTCAGCACGGTCGGCGGGAACCAGTAGCCCTTGCCCTGCGGGCACGAGCCCTGGAGGTAGGGGGTGCCGTCCACGAAGCCGCGGACGCGCTCCAGGTGCTCGGCGCTGATCAGCGGGCCCATCTCGGTGCTTTCGTCGAGCGGGTCGCCGACCTTCACCCCGCGTACGGCCTCGGCCAGGCGTTCCATGAACGCGTCGTACACCGAGGACTGGACGAGGAGGCGGGAGCGGGCGCAGCAGTCCTGGCCGGCGTTGTCGAAAACCGCGTAAGGGGCGGTTTTTGCCGCTTTTTCCAGGTCTGCGTCCGCAAAGATGATATTTGCGGACTTGCCGCCCAGCTCCAGCGTGAGCCGCTTCACCTGCGCCCCCGCCTTGGCGGCGATCTCCTTGCCCACCTCGGTCGAGCCGGTGAACACGATCTTGGCGACGTCCGGACGCTCGACCAGGCGGGCCCCCGCGACCTCCCCCTCACCGGGCAGGACCTGGAGCACCCCCTCGGGCAGGCCGGCGGCGAGCGCCAGCTCGGCCACCCGCAGCGCGGTCAGCGGCGTCCACTCGGCCGGCTTGACGATCACCGTGTTGCCGGCCGCCAGCGCGGGCGCCACGCCCCACGACATGATCAGCATCGGGAAGTTCCACGGCACGATGACCCCGACGACGCCCAGAGGCTCCTGGAACGTGACGTCCACGCCGCCCGGCACCGGGATCTGCCTGCCGTGGTTGCGCTCGGGCGCGCCGGCGTAGAAGTGCAGCACGTCGCGTACGGTGCCGGCCTCCCAGCGGGCACTGGAGATCGGGTGGCCGGCGTTGGCCAGCTCCAGCCGCGCCAGCTCCTCGCCGTGCTCGCCCACCAGGTCGGCGAAGCGCCGCAGCAGCCGCGCCCGGTCGCCAGGGGAGACCTCGCGCCAGGCCGCGTACGCCCTCCTGGCACGCTCCACCGCCCGGTCGACCTCGGCCGCGTCGGCCATCTCGACGTCGGAGACGACCTCCTCCGTCGCCGGATTGACGATCTTCATCTTTCACATCCGCTCGAAACCACGGAACAACTCCCAGTCCGTCACCGCCGCGTCGAACGCGGCCAGCTCCACCCGCGCGTTGTTGGCGTAGTGCGCCACCACATCGTCGCCGAACACCTGCCCGGCCAGCTTCGACCCCTCGAACAACGCCAGCGCGTCGCGCAGCGTGTGCGGCACCGTCTCGGCGCCGGAGGTGTAGGCGTTGCCCTCGCAGGGATCCTCCAACGGCAGCTCGGCGTCGATGCCGTGCAGCCCCGCCGCCACCAGCGCGGCCACCGCGAGGTACGGGTTGACGTCGCCGCCCGGCACGCGGTTCTCCACGCGCAGCGAGGCGCCGTGGCCCACCAGCCGCAGCGCGCAGGTGCGGTTGTCGACGCCCCACTTGACGGCCGTGGGGGCGAAGCTGCCGGGGACGTAGCGCTTGTAGGAGTTGATGTTGGGGGCGTACAGGAGGGTCAGCTCGCGCAGGCAGGCGAGTTGTCCGGCGACGAAGCGGGCGCCGAGCGGCGAGAGCCCGTACGGCCCTTCGCCCGCCATCACCGGCTCGCCGTCGCGGTCGCGCAGTGAGACGTGGATGTGGCAGGAGTTGCCCTCACGGTCGTTGGGCTTGGCCATGAACGTGATCGACCGGCCCTCCTGCGCGGCGATCTCCTTGGCCCCGGTCTTGTAGACCACGTGGTTGTCGCACGTGCGCAGCGCCTCGTCGAAGCGGAAGGCGATCTCGTGCTGGCCGAGGTTGCACTCGCCCTTGGCCGACTCGACGTACAGGCCGGCGCCCTCCATCTCGCGCCGGATCCGGCGCAGCAGCGGCTCGATGCGGCCGGTGCCCAGCAGCGAGTAGTCGACGTTGTACAGGTTCGCCGGGGTCAGGTCGCGGTACGCGCGCCGCCACGCCTGCTCGTAGCTGTCGTCGTAGACCACGAACTCCAGCTCGGTGCCGACGTAGGCGGAAAGGCCCCGCTCGGCCAGCCGGTCGAGCTGCCGGCGCAGGATCTGGCGCGGCGAGGCGGCCACGTCGGAGCCGTCCTCCCAGGCCAGGTCGGCCATCACCAGCGCGGTGCCCTCGTGCCAGGGGATCCGGCGCAGCGTGGCGAGGTCGGGCTTCATCACGAAGTCGCCGTACCCGCGTTCCCAGGACGACATCGCGTAGCCGGGCACGGTGTTCATGTCGACGTCGACCGCGAGCAGGTAGTTGCAGCCCTCGGAGCCGTGGTGCAGCACCTCGTCGAGGAAGTAGCGGGCGGACAGCCGCTTGCCCTGCAGCCTGCCCTGCATGTCGGCGATCGCGAGCAGCACGGTGTCGATGCGCCCGAGGGCCACCTCGTCGCGCAGCTCGTGGACGGACAGGAACCCCGTGGTCGCTGGATCGCTCACCCTACGCCGCCCCTTACGCGCTCCGCCGTTGATTGGGCTAGTCTCAGACCATTGATCAGTATGTCGGGATCGCTTGTCAAGGCCTGAGGACACGTTGGACGAGTCGGCGCGATTGATGACCGTGTTGCGCCCGGTGAGGGCGGGCAACGCCTTCGAGGAGACCGTGGAGCGGCTGCTCCAGGCGATCAAGCTCGGCGTGGTCGCGAAGGGCGGCAAGCTCCCGCCGGAGCGCGAGCTGGCAGCCCGGCTCGGGATCAGCCGGGTGACGTTGCGCGAGGCCATCAGGGCGCTGTCCGAGGCGGGCTATCTCGACGTGCGCCGGGGCCGTTACGGCGGCGCGTTCGTCACGTACGAGCCGGCCGAGCCCGACCCGGGCGACCTGCGCCAGGCCGTCACGGAGATGGGCATGGCCGAGCTGTCCGACGCGCTCACCTTCCGGCTGGCCGTGGAGAGCGGCGCGGCGCAGGTGCTGGCCGCCGCCGAGCTCACCGGCGAGCAGCGCGCCGTGCTGCTGCGCCGGCTCGCCGACCTCAACGGCGCCGGGCTGGAGGACTACCGCCGCCTCGACACGGCCTTCCACCTGTCCATCGCGGAGCTGACCGGCTCGACCCTGCTCGCCACGACATGCGCGGACGCGCGTTCGCGGGTCAGCGACCTGCTCAACGCCATCCCGATGCTCCACGTCAACCTGGAGCACTCCGCGCTGCAGCACCGCGCCATCGCCGAGGCCATCCTCGCCGGCGACCCCGACGCGGCCCGGCGGGCGGTCGCGGAGCACCTGGAGGGCACCGCCGCGTTGCTCCGGGCGTTCCTCACATGACGCCGATCACAGGTATACGGCTCGTACCATCGAAGCCAGAGTCATGGGGAACTGGTTTCAGCAGAACATCATCGCCACAGGACGGCTGCCGCTGTTCTGTTTCTTCGTCATGCTCATCGCGGCGTTCATCGCCACCCGCATCAACGTCCGGCTGATCCGGGCCAAGATCGGCTGGTTCCGCGACGTCAACGTGGGCGAGATGCACATCCACCACGTGGTGTTCGGCGTGGTGCTGATGCTGGTCGGCGGCGTCACCATGCTGGTGGTCCCGCCGGGATCGCAGGTCGGCACGGCCGTCGCGGCGTCGGTGTTCGGGGTGGGGTCCGCGCTCGTGCTCGACGAGTTCGCGCTGATCCTGCACCTGCACGACGTCTACTGGGAGGAGGAGGGGCGCACGTCGGTCGACGCGGTGTTCATCGCGGTCGCCGTCACCGGCCTGCTGCTCATCGGTCTGCGCCCGCTCACCTGGGACTACGGCACCCCGCTCGCGCCCGCCGCCCTCATCCTGGGCAACCTGCTGCTCGCCGTCGTCACGCTGCTCAAGGGCAAGATCTGGACGGGGATGGCGGGGTTGTTCGTGCCGCCGATGCTCGTGGTCGGCGCCATCCGGCTGGCCCGGCCCGGCTCCCCGTGGGCGCGCTGGTTCTTCGCCAGGCGGTCGCCGCGGAAGATGGCGCGGGCCATCCACCGGGAGGACCGGTGGCGCCGTCCGGTGATCAAGGTCAAGATCGCGTTCCAGGAGTTCCTGTCCGGCCGCCACGACCTTCCCTCCACCCGCCGCACCCGCCGGCAGAGCTGACCCGTGGCGCTGTTGACGGGCTTCCAGCGACGTCTGGTGGCGGCCGTGTCCGCCGTCGGCGCGCGTCACGGCCTGGTGCTCGCGGGCGTTCACGCGTTGCGGGCGCACGGGCTCACCGATCGCCTGGGCGACGACCTCGTCTTCGTGACGGAGGCGTCGCCGCCCGGGGTGGCGCGGGACGTCGCCGCCGCGCTGCGGGAGGCCGGCCTCGAGGCGGCGGTCGCCGAGGTGACGGCACGCGCCGGCCGCCTCGCCGCCGAGGACGCCGTCACGCGCGAGACGTGCGCGATCCACGTCCTGCGCGAGGCGCTCCAGCAGTCCCCGGTCACCCGCGAAGGGCTCCGGGTGCTCGGCGCCGAGGACGCCGCCGGCCTCGTCACCCGCGCTTTCCACGAGCGGGGCCTCGCCACCGACTTCGCCGACGTCGCCGCGCTGGCCGACCGGTTCTCCCACCGCGACCTCGAACGGCTCGCCCGGCTGCACGACGACGACTTCTCGGCCGCCGAGCTGCTGGCGCGGCTGGAGTTCCTCGACACGGTGCCCGACGAGGCTTTCGACGGTGCGTTCGACGGGGTGGACGAGGAGCGGATCGGGGAGATCCGGCGGTTCGCCCGCGGCTGGGCCGAGGACATCAAACTGCGGCGGGTCGAGGACGGTGACGCCGACTACGACGATCCGGACATCCCCGAGGTCGACTGAGCCCACGGGGTGAGCGCGGGGCGTTTGGCGGTGCGGCCGTCGCTGGAGGAGCGGCCGAGCAGCCGGCGGCCGAGCCACGGGCCGAGGAACGTGGCGATCCACCGCAGCTCGGCGGCCGCCGTCCGCCAGGCGGCAGGCGAGGGCACGGGCGGCAGCGGGCGCGTCCAGGAGTCGTCGGGCAGGCCCAGCGCGTCCGCCACGGCGGCGGCGAAGCGGGCGTGGCCTTCCGGGCAGGCGTGCAGGCGGTCGGGGCTCCACATGCGGGCGTCCGTGAAGACCTCCATCGGGTACGTGTCCACCAGCGTGACCCCGTGGCGGGCGGCGGCGGCGCGGATGCGGGCGTTGAGGTCGAGCACCCGCGGGGTGAGCGGACGGGCCAGCGGCATGATCCGCCCGATGTCCGGAAATGTCACACCGATCACGTGGGCGCCCGCGGCCGTCAGCGCCGCGTACATGTCCTCCACCGCCTCCGCCACCCCTGCGGCGTCGAAACGGGGGCGGGTGAGGTCGTTCATCCCGGCCATGACCGTGGCCAGGTCGGGGCGCAGCTCCAGCGCGACGGCCAGCTGCTCGTCCCTGATCTGGCGCGCCAGCGTCCCGCGGACCGCCAGGTTGGCGTAGAGCAGGCCCGGCTCGGCGACGGCGAGCCGCTCGGCCAGGCGGTCGGCCCAGCCGCGGTGGCCGCCGACGTCGTCGCCGTCGCCCAGGCCCTCGGTCTGGCTGTCGCCGAGCGCGACGTAGCGGGTGTACGGGGTCATGACGTCCTTCCTTCCGTACGGGCCGCGCGCTCGGTCAGCGTCCGCGCGGTCTGCAGGCACCAGTCGTGCATCTCGCGTTCGAGCCGGCACCCCGCCAGGCAGGACAGGTACGGCCCGACGTGCTCGCCCTCGCGCAGGAACGTCTCCTCGTCGCGGTCGCCGCGCAGGCGGGTGAGGATCTGCTCGAAGAGGGCGAGCTTGGCGGCGGCCTCCCGGGCCCGCTCGTGGAGCTGGGCGATCACGGGGGCGGGGTCGAGCCGGTCTACGGCGTGCACCTTCACCACCAGGTCGTCGCGGAGGAGCAGGGGCTTCGCCGGCGTGGCGGCGAAGGCGGCCAGCTCGCCGAGCCCGGCCTCGGTGACCGTGAACACCCGTTTGTTCGGCCGGCCCTTCTGGACGACCTCGCGGCCCGCGATCAGGCCGCCGGCCTCCAGGCGGGTCAGCTCGGCGTAGAGCTGCTGGGGGGCGGCGTACCAGAAGTCGGCGACGCCGACGTCGAAGACCTTGGTCAGCTGGTAGCCGCTGTATTCGCCGCCGAGCAGCGCCGCGAGCACCGCGTGCTTGAGGGCCATGGCTAGCGATGGTCATGGATATGACTACTCATGAATATGACTATAGGTCGGGCGGGGCGACGATGCCAGAGCGGAGTTCTAGAGCGCCGCCGCGGAGCGGAGGGCGAGGCCGGCGCCGAGGAGGACGACCATGGCGGCCGTGCCCGTCGGGGCCAGGGCCGAGACCCGGGCGGCCAGGCGGCGGCCGGTCGAGGCGCGGTGTTCCAGGCGGTCCACCAGTCTCACCAGGAGCAGGCCGGTGACGGTGAGGGTGGCGGCCATGCCGACGCCGTACGCGGTGACCAGCGCGACGCCGAACCACGTGCGGCCGAGGGCTATCGCGCCGAGCAGCACGATCAGCGCCGACGGGCTCGGCACGATCCCGCCCGCCACCCCCAGCCCGATGAGCCCGGCCCGCTTGGTCGCGGCGTGTCCGTGGCCGTGCCCATGCCCGTGCCCGTGTCCCGGTGCGTGTCCGTGTGCGTGGTCGTGGGAGGCGGTGCGGCGGGTGGAGAGGAGGAGGCGGAGGCCGATGACGGTGATCAGGACGCCGCTCGCCACCCCCAGCCAGGTCAGCAGCGACTCTCCCGCGAGCGCCGTGAAGGCCGTCAGGAGCAGGCCCACCGCCAGGACCCCGGCCGTGTGGGTGGCCGTCACCGTCGCGCCCACCACCAGCGCGTCGCGCGGCCGCCCGCGCCGTCCGGCCAGGTACGCCGCCATCACGGTCTTGCCGTGTCCCGGGATCAGCGCGTGCCCGGCCCCCAGCACCGCGGCCAGGCCGACCGCCAGCAGGCCCAGCGGCGCCGTCAGCCGGTCTGAGCCGACCAGGCCGGTGAACGTCCGGTCGAGAGCGGCCAGGGCGTCGCCGACGGGGCCGCCGATCCGGATCCCGCCGATCCCGATCCCGCCCATCGTCGTGCCCGAGGAGGGTCCGGCGCCGGAGAGGGTGAGAGTGGCGGTGCGCTGGTCGAGCGGGTCCGCCAGCAGGTCCTCCGGGTACGCCCGCAACTCCCGGCTCACGCTGGTCGCGGGCACCGGCGAGCTCAGGCGGACGCCCTCGCCGACGGCGGTGATCTCGCGCCACCCGATCCGCTCCTGCTCGAACCCGTCGGTGAACGCGACGGTCCCCGAGGCGCGGACCGTGGCGGCGAGCCGGCAGGTCAGGCGGCTGGTCCGCAGGCCGCCCTCGCCCGGCTCGTACGCGAACGACGACTCCGTCACCCGCCACGGCACCGTACGGCCGTCCACGACGAGCCGCTGCGCGGCGGCCAGCGCGGCGCACCGGCGGGCCGCGTACGTGTCGTCCACCTGGGGCTGGGCCTGCAGGGTGGGCACCTCGGCCAGGTCCACGACGGCGAGGTTGCGCACCTCGGACGGTGAGATTCGCAGCCCGTTGTAGTGGTTGACGGTGAACGTGCCGAGCGGGTGGGCCGCGGTGCGGGCG
>NZ_POUD01000207.1 GCF_003236395.1 Nonomuraea aridisoli
GCCCGGAACCCACCCCCTGACCACCCACCGGAACGCCATCCGCCTGCACCGGCCGGCACCCTCGGCGACATCCACCGACCACCCTGGAGGACACCGTGAGTCTGACCGCCGTCTACCGCCTCGGGACCCGAATGTTCTGGCAGGACACCGCCATGCTGTTCGGCACGGTCATCACACCGGTCGCGTTGTCGGTCGGCCTGCCCGCGCTCATGCGGCACCTCACCCCTGGCGGCCTCCCCCTGGCCACGGTGGTCTTCCAGGGCTCGATCGCGCTGCTGCTGGCGATCACCGCGCTCATGAACGTCACGATGACCCTGACCGTCCGCCGCGACCAGCTCGTGCTCAAGCGGCTGCGCTGCACCCGCTTGACGGACACGCAGATCCTCCTGGGCCAGATTGCCGGCACGGCCACGCAGACCTTCGCCCTGATCGTGCTGTGCACGGTGGCCGCGCGGTTGGCCGCAGGCGTCCCGCTGCCCGCGGACCCGCTCGTGTTCGCCGCCGTCACGGCCGCCGGCTCGGTCGTGCTGACGCTGCTCGGCGCGGCGTACACGGCCGCGGTGCCGCGCGCGGAGCTGACGCCCGTCTTCACCATGCCCGTCTTCCTGCTGGCCTGGTTCGCGTCGGGCGCGATGGCGATCCCGCTCCCCTCGTGGCTGGAGACCGCCCTCGGCCTGCTGCCGACCACGGTCGTGGTGGACGCCGTCAGGACCGGCGAGGTGGTGGCGCCGCTCCTGGTCCTGGCCGCCTGGGCCGCCGCCGGGGTGGTCGCGATCCGGCTGTGGTTCCGCTGGGAACCCCGCCGGTCGTAGGCCCCGTCATAATCGGCACTGTGGTCGCCCCCTCCGCCCGACGGCTCGCCATCGGGCTCGTCACGGCCGTGTCCTGCGCGTACACGGCGATCGCGCTGCTCTACTCATTGAACGACCCGCTCCACGGCACGCTGGCGGTGCTCGCGATCCTCGCCGTGGTCACCACCCACCACGTCAACATGCGGGCCGCCCTGCGCGGCGAGCGCCCGGCCCTCCACCCGCTCACGCTCGTGCTGCAGGCGGTCGTCACCTACCTGCCCGATCCGCTGCTGCCAGGGGGCATGTCGGCGGTGAACGCCCCCCTGCTGGCCGGAACGCTGCTGGTGTCGCTGCCGCTGCGCGTGCGCGAGGCGGTCACCAACGTGCTGCGCCACAGCCGGGCCACCACCTGCACGATCACCACCTCGCGGCACGACGGCACGCTCCGGCTGGAGATCGCCAACGACGGCACCCCGGCCGCCGCGGAGCTGGACGCCCTCGGCGGCGGCCTCACGAGCCTGGCCGAACGCGCCGCGCAGGCGGGCGGCTCCTGCAACGCCGCCCCGACCGGCGCCGGGGGCTTCGTCCTGACCATGGAGGTCGCCATGGAGGGGGCGGCGTGATCCGCGTGCTGCTGGCCGAGGACATGCACATGATCCGCGCCGCCCTGACGGCCCTGCTGCGCCTGGAGAACGACATCGAGGTGGTCGCGGAGGTCACCCGCGGCGACGAGATCCTCCCCGCGGCGCTGCGGGTGCGGCCCGACGTCGCGGTTCTCGACATCGACCTGCCGGCCGTGGACGGCATCACCGCCGCCACCGCGCTGCGGGAGCGGTTGCCGTCGTGCCGGGTGCTGGTGCTGACGGCGCTGGGTCAGCCGGGCCACGTCCGCCGGGCGCTGTCGGCCGGCATCGAGGCGTTCCTCCTCAAGGACGCCCCCGGCGACCGGCTGGCGGACGCCGTCCGGCGCACGGCCGCGGGGCTGCGCGTGCTCGACCCGGAGCTGGTCTCGACCGCGATGGAGTACGGCGAGAGCCTCCTGACGCCCAGGGAGTCGACCGTGCTCGGGCAGGCCGCGTCCGGCGCCCCGGCCGAGGAGATCGCCTCCCGCCTCCACCTGTCCCCGGGCACGGTGCGCAACTACCTGACCACGGCCATCGCGAAGACGGGAGCACGCAACAAGATCGACGCCATCCGGATCGCCCAGGACGCCGGCTGGCTGTAGCTCAGATGTCGGTGATGCGCAGCCCGGCGTGCGCCTTGTAGCGGCGGTTCACCGAGATGATGTTGGCGGTGAGCGCCTCGATCTGGTGGGCGTTGCGCAGCCGCCCGCCGAACACCCCGCGCACGCCCGGGATGACCTCGGCCAGCGCCCGCACCGTGTCGGTGGCCTCGCGGTCGTCGCCCAGCACCAGCACGTCGAGGTCGACCTTGTCGACCGCCGGGTCCATCAGCACCACGGCCGACACGTGGTGGAAGGCCGCCACCACCCGGCTGTCCGGCAGCACGGCCGCGGCCTGCTGGGCGGCGCTGCCCTCCTCGACCGCCAGCGCGTACGCGCCCTGCTTGTCGAAGCCGATCGGGTTCACGCAGTCGACCACGATCTTCCCGGCCAGTTCGGCCCGCAACGACTCGAGCAACGCCTTGTGCCCGTCGTACGGCACCGCCACGATCACCAGGTCGGCCGCGGCGGCGACGGCGGCGTTCTCGTCGCCCTCGACGCCGGCCCCGATGGACTCGGCCGCCTCGTGGGCGCGCGGCGCGCGGCGCGACCCGATGAGCACCCGCTGCCCGGCCAGCGCGAACCGCCGTGCCAGCCCCTTGCCCTGGTCTCCCGTGCCGCCGAGGATGCCGATGGAAAGCCCGCTCACGTCTGTCATAGCCTCGATGATGCCAGCCGCGCCGCTCCCCTCAGCGCCCCGGCCCCGCACATCATGCCGAATCACTCTCCCCTCGCGAGTCCGTCAGGCACCATGGAGGCATGGACTCAGGATCGGTGGCCCTGCTGCGCGAGCTCCTGAACGGCAGCGGCTGGCTCGAACGCGCCCGCGAGCTCGGCCTCGCCCTGCGCGCCACCCGGTCCCCCGGCGGCCTGCTGGTGGTGGGCCCGCCCGACGACGAGCCCTGGCACGTGACCGCCCACCTCAGCGACGAGGCCAGGTACGCGGGCCTGCCGCAGCTCACGCCCACTCTGGTGCGCTGGCGGCCGCCCGCCGACGCGCCCGCCCATCTGCGCGTCGGCCTCGACCGTCTGGAGCGCGCCGCGCGCGGCGAGACGCTGTTCGTGCTGACCGAGCAGCAGGCTCCGGTCCCCCTGCTCGAACGCGTCGACGACGCCCGGCGCACGGGCGCGACGATCCTGGCCATCGAGGGTGGCGACCCCGAGCTGGCCGGGCTCGCTCACGACGCCATCGCGGTGCCGAACGGCGGGCCGGTGACGTTCGACGGCGCGCAACACCTGGTGAGCGCGGCGGCCGGCGAGATCGAGCAACGCCCCGGCCTGCGCGAACGGCTGGCCCGCCTGCTGGAGAAGGTGAGCGGCCCGCAGGTCGCCGACTGAGCCGGATGAAGGGCCGCTTACGGGCCGCATCAGTTTTCTTTATTTGCTCTTCAAAGCCACGTCTCCCGACAATGTCCCCCATGGACTTCCTGCTCACCGTGGTCGGCTGGCTCGGCGCCGCCCTCCTCCTCGCCGGCTACGGCCTGGTCTCGTCGTCACGCATGTCGGGCGACGGGCTCACGTACCAGATCATCAACCTCATCGGCTCCGTCAGCTTGATGATCAACAGTGCCTACAGCTCCGCCTGGCCGTCGGTCGGGCTCAACCTCGTCTGGGCCGCCATCGGCATCGTCGCCGTGGTCAAGCTCGTACGCCTGCGGACGAGGGCGGTCGCCGGATGATCGTCGAGCTGAGCCACCGCATCACCGAGGGCATGACCACCTACCCCGGCATCCCCGGCCCCGCTCTGGGCGTCCACCTGAGCAGGGAGGACTCACGCGAGGTGTACGCGCCGGGCACGGAGTTCCACATCGGCGTCATCACGCTGACCGCCAACACCGGCACCTACCTGGACACCCCTCACCACCGCTACGCGGACGGCGACGACCTGGCGCGGGTGGCCATCGACCGGCTGGCCGACCTGCCCGGCCTCGTCGTACGGGCCGCCGGCGGCGAGCGCGCGATCACCGTGGACCGTTCGCTGGACGTGCGGGGCCGCGCCGTGCTGATCCACACGGGCTGGGACCGTCACTTCGGCACGGACGCCTACTTCTCCGGCCACCCCTACCTCGCCCCCGAGTCGGCCGCCTGGCTGGCCGAGCAGGGCGCGGCGCTGGTCGGGATCGACTCGCTGAACATCGACGACACGCCGCCGCGCGGCGAGCGGCCCGCCCACTCGATCCTGCTCGCGGCGGGGATCCCGCTGGTGGAACACCTGACCGGCCTGGCGGCGCTGCCCGACGAGGGCTTCCGCTTCCACGCCGCGCCGCCGATGGTGGCGGGCATGGGCACGTTCCCCGTCAGGGCGTACGCCGTCGTGCCGTAGTCAGTCCTCGTCCTGGTCCGCTTCCTCCCAGGCCTTGTTGCGGTCGGCGGCGCGCTGCAGCGCCCCGGCCGCCTCCTGCTCCGTGGAGTAGGGGCCCATCCGGTCCTTGTTGGGGCAGCCCTTCTCGGGCTCGACGCGCATGTGCTTGAGACAGAACCACCACTGGCCTTCGCTCACGTGGTCAATTCTGCCCCGTAGACTCAGGTTTCATGACGACACTGCTCCAGCCAGGGCGAGTTTCGCCCATGCGAAAGGTCCCCGCCCACATCGAGCGGCCGGAGTACGTCGGCAAGAAGCGCCCCAGGACCGGCGAGTCCGACGTGAAGAGCCCCGAGACGATCGAGCGCATGCGCGTGGCCGGCAAGATCGCCGGCCAGGCGCTCGAAGAGGTCGCCAAGCACATCCGGCCGGGCGTCACGACCGACGAACTCGACAGGATCGGCCACGAGTTCCTCATCGACCACGGCGCCTATCCCAGCACGCTGGGCTACAAGGGCTACCCCAAGTCGCTGTGCACGTCGATCAACGAGGTCATCTGCCACGGCATCCCCGACGACACGGTGCTGCGCGACGGCGACATCGTCAACATCGACATCACCGCCTACATCGGCGGCGTCCACGGCGACACCGACGCGACCTACCTCGTGGGCGAGGTGGACGAGGAGTCGCGGCTGCTGGTCGAGCGCACGCGCGAGGCGATGATGCGCGCCATCAAGGCCGTCGCCCCCGGCCGCCAGCTCAACGTCGTGGGCCGCGTCATCGAGGCGTACGCCAAACGTTTCGGCTACGGCGTCGTGCGGGACTTCACCGGCCACGGCATCGGCACGACGTTCCACTCCGGCCTGATGGTGCCCCACTACGACGACCCGTCGCTGCGGGTGGAGCTGGTGCCGGGCATGACGTTCACCATCGAGCCGATGCTCACGCTGGGCACGATCGAGTACGACATCTGGCCCGACAAGTGGACGGCGGTCACGAAGGACCGCAAGCGCACGGCGCAGTTCGAGCACACGATCGTGGTCACCGAGACGGGCAGCGAGATCCTCACGCTGCCCTGACCCGGCGGCTCATCCGGGGCAGGTCACTCGTGGTGGGGCACCGCGCCGCTCACGGTCGTGCCCTGCCCGAGCACGCTGTTGACCGAGAGCGTCCCGCCGATCTCGGCGAACGCGGCCCTCATGCGCGCGATGCCCCGCGCCGGCCCCGCCGCGAGGAAGCCGCGGCCGTTGTCGCTGACGGTCATGCGCAACCCCTTCTTGCCGGCCGTCACGGCGATGGAGACCGTCCGCGCCCCGCTGTGCCGCTCGACGTTGGACAGCGCCTCGTGGAGCACGGTCATCACGGCGCCGGAGACGGGCGAGGGCACGTCGGTCCGGGGCAGCGCCCAGGTCTCGACCGCGATGCCCGTCCGCTCCGACCACTCGGCGAGGCAGCTCTCCAGCTCCTCCACCAGGCTCTGCCCCCCGCGCATGCGTGTCTCTTCCGCCAACTGGATCTCGCCTTCCTTGGCACCCGAGCCCACGCCGGTCCCCACTCCGGCGCACCCAACGTCGCGGTGCGCATCCCCCCTCAAGGCCTACGCACGCTAACTGATGGGGTTATGCCCGTCTCCCCTGTGAGAAAGGCTACCCGTCACGCCCAGGGACTTGTAGTCGGAAGGTGCAAGCACGATTCCCGAAACGCTACTCGCCCTTGTCAGCGCGGTTGAGTTTGGCGAGGTAGTCGTTGTAGGAGTCGAGCTCGGGATCTCCGGCTCCGGTGCGGTCGGCCCGGCGGTCGGCCCGCTTCGCCTGCCGGTCGTCGTCGCGGTACCACTGCACGGCGATGGCCAGCAGCACCATGAGGGTCGGGATCTCGCCGAACCCCCACGCGATGGCCCCGCCGTCGCGCTGGGTCTGCAGCAGCGTGTCGCCCCAGGTGCGGCCGAGCTGCTCGTACCAGCCCTGGGCGATGGGCGAGCCCATCATCATCAGCGCGATGCCGAAGAAGGCGTGGAACGGCATCGTGACGAAGAGCATCAGCAGCCGGCCGACGTGCGGCAGGCGGTTGGGCCCCGGGTCGACGCCGATGATCACCCAGAAGAACAGGCATCCGCTGAGCAGGAAGTGCAGGGTCATCGCGATGTGGCCGAGGTGCTCGTTCATCGCCGACTCGAACAGCGGCGTGAAGTAGAGCGCGTACGTGGAGGCCACGAAGATGACCGTGGCGACCACGGGATGCGTGATGACCTTGGTGAACCGGCTGTGCAGGATGGTGACGACCCACTCGCGCGGCCCCCGGTCGCCCCTCCTGGCCGCGGGCTTGAGCGCGCGCAGCGCCAGCGTGACGGGACCGCCGAGGACGAGGAAGATCGGCACGACCATCGACAGCGTCATGTGCTCGACCATGTGGACGTCGAACATGACCTTGGCGTAGCGCGCGAGCCCGCTCTGGGTGCAGAACACCAGGATCGCCACGCCGGCGAACCAGGACGCGGTGCGGCCGACCGGCCAGCGGTCGCCGCGCCGCCGCAGCCGGAGCACGCCGAGCAGGTAGAGCATGGCCAGCACGCCGGCGACCGCGGCGAAGAACAGGTCGAACCACCACAGCGTCAGCATGTTGCCGATCGAGAACTCGGGCGGCATCGGGAAGCCGAGCAGTTCGTAGGCCCGGTCGGCGGGGACGCTGAAGACGGGCGGCGGCGTGCGCGACAGCGCCACGGCCACGCCCACGGTGGCGGCCATGAGCAGCAACTCGCCGCCCGCCAGCCGGGTGAACGCCCGCGGCTTACCGCCTTCGAGGTCGACGAGGGTGCGCTGCCGGTGCCAGTAGCCGACGTAGCCGAGCAGCACGAACGCCACGATCTTGATCACGGCGAGCACGCCGTACTCGGAGGTCCACAGGTCGGACAGCGCGCCGAGGCGGGCCACCAGGCTGAACACCCCGGACAGCCCGACCGCGGCGTAACACCACAGCGCCATCCGGGAGAAGCGGGCCGCGGCCACCTCCAGCTGCGGCCGCCGGAGCACGGCGTGGACGGCCAGCACGCCGAGCCCGCCGACCCACAGGGCGATCGAGAGCAGGTGGAGCGAGACCGACGAGGTGGCCAGGTCGTGGTTGGGCGAGGAGGAGGTGTGGCCGGTGAGCGGCGCGGGCAGCAGCGTCACCAACGCGAACACCAGCAGCCCCGCCGCGGCCCCGGCGGTGATGGCGCCGCGCGAGAACAGCGCGATCGCCACCCCGAACAGCACCACGAGCGTCAGGGCGACGCCCTGGGTGGTCTGGGTGGCGTAGCTGGTCAGGATCGCGCCGTCGAGAATCTGCGGCACCGTGCGGCCGATGGAGTCGGCGGCGCCGAAGACGATGGCCAGGAACGCGCCGCCGGCCCAGGTCAGCGCGGCCCACGAGGCGGCCTTGACGTAGGACAGGCCGCCGGCGCCGAGCACGCCCTTGTCGTTGGGCAGCAGCATGGCGGCCATGAGCAGCAGGCCGACGGTGACCAGGCCCGCGGCGTCCATGAGGAGCTTGGACATCGGCAGGCCCCATCGGACGACCACGCCGGCGTCGGGCAGGCCCGGGATGATCCTGGGGAACGCGCTGCCTCCGGCGATCATGCCGAGGGCCAGCGCGACGACGGCGGCGAGCGCGCCGGCGATGCTGAGACGAGCGGCGCGGCTCACGGCTTGCTTCTTCTCGCGCTCAGCAGGAACCCGACGCCGATGCCGATCAGCGCGCCGACGACGATGATCAGCCACACGGGGAAGGTGACCCCCTCGTCGGCCGCCGCCTCGTCGGCGGCCAGGCTCGCGGCGGCGGCGGCCGGTGTCGGCGGGCCGGAGCTCGCCGGCGGGGCGGCGTCGCCGCTCGCCGAGGCGGCCGGCTCGGCCGGGGCGCTCGCGGACTCCGTCGCGCTCGGGGTGGGGGTCGGCGCGCCCTTCACCCGGAAGGGGATCTCTCCCTCGATCGGGTGGCCGTCGGACGACACGACGCGGTAGGCGATCGTGTAGCGCCCGTCGGGCAGCGGCCCGGCGACGGCCTGGGTCACGACCGCGCCGTCGGCCTCGGGCTCGCCGCTCTCGTGCTGGGCGTCGCCCTCGCCCCGCACGATGACGAACGGCATGCGGACCTTGCCGGTGAACTCGAGCTTGACCTCGTCGAGCGACTCGACCGTGGCGCCCTTGGCCGGCGAGCTGCTCTTGAGCGCGTCGTGCGCCAGCGCCGGCGCGGCGGTGGCGATCACCAGCAGGGCGGCGAGAATCGCGGTGAGTGCCGCGAGCGGGGAAGTCTTCATGGCACCCCCAAGGCTACCGAGGCCACCGCCCGGTCCGAACCCCCCTACAACCCCGCGCAGGACAGCGCGCGCTGGTAGGCGTCGACGGCCCCGTCGGCGTCGCCGAGTTGCTCCAGCGTCTCGGCGGTGGCGTACCAGGTGGAGGCCGAACGGCGGGAGTCGGGCAGCGGCGTGAGCCAGTCGCGGACGGACGCCACGTGGGCGGCGGCCTCATCGGTGCGGCCGATGGCGCCGTAGATGCGGCCGAGCAGCAGGTGGGCCTCGGCGCCCAGCACGTGGCCGAACTCGGGGACCAGCTCCATGCCGGCCTTGGCGTGCTCGGCGGCCTCGGCGAGGTCGCCCGTCATGTACTCGGCGCAGGCCAGATCGACGCGGACGCGGGCGCGGTCGACCTGGCTCACGGAGGTCTGGTCGAGCTCGTCGATCGACGCGCGCAGGGCGTCGCGCACGGCCTCCGCCTCCTCCGGCCTGGCCCGCAGCCGCCGCTGCTGCATCGCGGCGCGCGTGCGGGCGACGCTGCGCGGCTCCCCGGTCTCGATCTGCACCGCCGTGGCGCGTTCGACGAAGGACAGCGCCTCCTGGCTGTGGCCGGTGGCGTGGGCGACGGCGGAGGCGTTCCAGTTGGCGGCGACGATCGCGCGCGGCGTGCCGAGCGCGTCGGCGGCGTTGAGCAGCTCGGCCGCGAACTGGCGGGCGCGCAGCAGGTCGCCGCGGAGCACGTAGGCCCCGAGCAGGGTGGCGGCCAGCTCGACCAGCGAGTCGCTCCACGGCATGCGGGCGTCGCCGGCCAGCATCTGCTCGCCGACCTCGACCGCCTCGCTCAGCCGCTCGCTGTCGCGGTAGGCGCGGCAGAGCACCATGGCCACCTCGACGCGGCGGTCGGCGGGCATCTCCTCCTCGCGCAGCTTGAGGAGGATGGAGATCGCCTGATCGAGATCACCGCACGCTTCGTGGGCGAGCGCAAGCCCGAATTCTGTATCTTGACGAAGAGACGTCAACCCTGTCAGGTTGTTGTTCGCCAGCAACTCGGTGAAGCGAGTGCGGGCTTCCCTGACCTCACCGTTCTCAAGGGCCAGCCGCGCGTAGCCGAGGGCCAGCTCGATGTCCTCCATCTGCTCCGCGGTGACGCCGTTGACCAGGTAGGACAGCGAGCAGTCCAGTTTTTGCGCCAAAAGCTCGAGAACGGCCCCTGTCGGGGTACGCTTGCCACTCTCGATCAACGAGACGTAACTGTCCGACAGCTCGGGGTGCGCAAGCTGTGCCTGGGAGAGGCCGCGTTGCCGTCGAACCGTTTTGATGCGGAGTCCGACCTGGTCAGAAGTGGTCACAGTCGTCGCTCCCTGAGAAGATGATGTCCGAGCAACCCCACAAGGCGAGGGAGAACCCCCAATGCGCATGCGTTTTGCCCTGTCCGCTCTGATCGCCGCCCTTGCTGTCGCGGTGACCGTCGGAGCCAATGCTACGGCCGCCGGCGCCACTACGTCGCCCGCCTACCAGACGTTGGACGACTGGCTCTGCTGCTGAGTTCCATCCCGGCGAAGAGGGGGCGCGCCCGGCATACGACGCCGCATCGTCGTACCGGGTCGCGCCCCCTCTTCGCCGGGCAGGTCATCGGGGCGGCCCCGTGTCTCTCAGGGCCAGGAAGAAGTCGACCCTGTCGGCCATCGTCGACAGGTTTCTGCCGGTCAGCTCCTCGATCCGCCGGATGCGATAGCGCACGGTGTTGACGTGCACGTGGAGCTGCTCGGCGCACGCGTGCCACGATCCCGCGCAGTCCAGGAAGACGCCGAGCGTGCGCACCAGGTCGGACTGGTGGCGGCGGTCGTAGTCGAGCAGCGGTGACAGCAGCCGGTCCGCGAACGACCTGCGCACGTCGCCCGGCACGGTGGCCAGCAGCAGCGCGTGCGTGTAGATCTCGTCGCTGGTCACCACTCCCCCGCCCCGCGCCTCGGCCAGCCGCCGCGCGTGGCCGGACTCCTCGACGCCGCCCTTGAGCGCGGCCGCGCCGGTCAGCGCGCCGCTCAGCCCGACGCACAGGCGGGTGTCGGGCAGCACGGACAGCACCTCGGCCCCCGCGCGCAGCCGCTCGGCCAGCTCGCCGGTGCCGCTCCCGCGCAGCGGCACGACGGCCACCGCGCCGTCGGCGCCGGCCGCCGCGACGACCTCGCGGCCGAGCAGCTCCTCCACGATCTGACCGCCGAGTGTGGCGGGGTCGGGCCCGCGGGTGGCGCCCGGTCGCGGGGCGGTGGCGCTGACGATCGCGTACGGCTCCGCCGCCCCGACCCCGCACGTGCGCAGCCGGGCGTTGAGCTCGGCCACGTCGGCCTCGGCGCCGGGGCCCGCCAGCGCGGCCACGACGAGCTGCTCGATCAGCCGGCGCTCGACCCGGCGGCCCTCCTCCGTGCGGCTGCGTTCGAGGCCCACGCAGGCGGCCAGCTCGTAGCCGAGGTCGGCCCGGTCCATCAGGTCGCCCTCGCAGGCGAGGACCCATCCGGCGGCGCGGTGGCCGCGGCCGACCGCGAAGATCGTGTGCTCGCCGGCCAGGACCGGCAGCCGCGGGGCCGTCAGGTACGCCTGCGCCAGGCGTACGGGATCGCCTGCCGCGCCGACGATCACCTCGCCCGAGGCGGACAGCACCGCGCCGGTGACGCCCAGCTCGGCGGTGATCAGCTCGAACACCCCGCGCAGGCCCGCGCCCTCGGCGACGGCGGCGACCAGGCGGCGGTGACGCCCGAGCGCGTCGCGCACGCCGGCCGCGAGCAACGGCACGACCCGCTCGGCGATCGTGCGGAACGACACCTCGGTCGGCACCTCGAGCAGCGGCAGCCCGGTCGCCCGGCACGCTGCCACCAGGTCGTCCGGCACGTGGCCGAGCCACGCCTGCCCGGCCCCGAGCGCGGCCACGCCGGCCTCGGCCAGCGCGGCCACGAAGCGCTCCGAGTCTTGGGGGGCCTGCCGCCACAGCAGGCCGGTCAGGACCAGCTCGCCGCCGCCGAGGTAACGCCCCGGCTCGGGCAGGTCGGTGATGTGCACGCCGCTGAACTCGCGGCCCGGGTCTCCGGCGAGCAGGGTGAGGCGGAGATCCTCGATGGCGAGCAGGTCGGATATCCGCACTTGGAGGAATATACAAGCCCGGCAGGGCAACCGCTGACCCGGATTTCACGCCGGACGCATAGGAGGTCGCCGGGCCGCGATGCTCTACTCGGAGGATGACGGAGACGGTGCCGCCGCCGGCGGTGACGGAGCAGGGCCTCGGCACGAGCGCCCGCCGGCCCGACGCCACGCTGAAGGTGACGGGCGAGTTCGCCTACGCCTCCGACCTGTGGCTGGAGGGCATGGTGTGGGGGGTGACGCTGCGCAGCCCGCACCCGTCGGCGTGGATCCGCTCGATCGACGCGGGCCCGGCGCTGGCGATGCCGGGCGTGCTGGCCGTCCTGACGCACGAGGACGTGCCGGGCGCGAAGTTCTACGGCCTCGATCTGAAGGACCAGCCGGTGCTCGCCATCGATCAGGTCCGCTACCAGGGTGAGCCGGTGGCGGTGGTGGCGGCCGACCATCCGGAGACGGCCCGGCGCGCGGCCGCCGCCGTCGTGGTGGACTACGAGCTCCGCGAGGCCGTGACCGACCCCCGCAAGTCCCGCGACGTCGTCAGGCGGCAGCCGGTGCGCCGGGGTGACACGTTCGAGGCCGAGGTCGTCGTCACCGGCGAGTACGAGGTCGGCATGCAGGACCAGGCTCCGCTCGGCCCGGAGTCGGGCCTGGCCGTGCCGGCCGAGGACGGCGGCGTCGACCTGTACGCCGCCACGCAGTGGCTGCACGTGGACCGCGACCAGATCGCCCCCTGCCTGGGCCTGCCGCCGGAGAAGGTCCGCCTCACGCTGGCCGGCGTCGGCGGCGCCTTCGGGGCCCGCGAGGACCTGTCGATGCAGATCCACGCCTGCATGCTGGCCCTGCGCCTGGACCGGCCGGTCAAGATGGTCTACGGCCGCGAGGAGTCGTTCTTCGGCCACGTGCACCGCCACCCCGCCCGGATGCGCTACGAGCACGGCGCCACCCGCGACGGCCGGCTCGTCTACGTCCGGGCCGAGATCCTGCTGGACGGCGGCGCGTACTGCTCCTCCACCCCGGCCGTGGTGGGCAACGCCGCCTCGCTGGGCGCGGGGCCGTACGAGGTGCCGAACGTGCACGTGGACGCGACGGGCGTGTACACCAACAACCCGCCCTGCGGGGCGATGCGCGGGTTCGGGGCGGTGCAGGCGTGTTACGCGTACGAGTCGCAGATGGACCGGCTGGCCGAGGCGTGCGGCCTGTCGCCGGTCGAGATCCGGCTGCGCAACGCCGTCTCGCAGGGCTCCCGGCTGGCCACCGGCCAGGTGATCGACTCCCCGGCGCCGCTCGCCGAGATGGTGCGGGAGCTCGCGTCCATGCCCCTCCCCGCGCCGCCCTCCGGTGAGCGCGACCTGCGTACGCTGCCGGGCGGGGTCTCGCAGACCACTCACGGCGAGTCCGTGCGCCGCGGCGTCGGCTACGGCGTGGGGATCAAGAACATCTGCTTCTCCGAGGGCTTCGACGACTACTCCACGGCCCGGGTGCGCGCCGAGCTCGCCGGCGGCGAGCCGCGTGTCACCGTGCACACCGCGGCGGCCGAGGTCGGCCAGGGGCTGGTGACGCTCCAGGCCCAGATCGCCCGCACGGAGCTCGGCATCGACGACGTCACCGTGGCCGCCGCCGACACCTCGGTCGGCTCGGCGGGCTCGTCGTCGGCCTCGCGGCAGTCGTACGTGACGGGCGGGGCGGTGAAGGCCGCCTGCGAGGCCGTGCGCGAGCGGTTCCGCGGGCTGCCGCCGCGGGAGGCGCTGGCCAGGTTCGGGCCGATCGAGGAGACCCGCGTGTACCGGCACCGGCCGACGTACCCGATGGATCCGGACACCGGGCAGGGCGACTCCCACACGCAGCTCGCCCTGTGCGTGCACCGGGCGGTCGTGGACGTGGACGTGGAGCTCGGGCTGGTCAAGGTGGTGGAGCTGGCGGCCGTGCAGGACGTCGGGCGCGTACTGAACCCGCAGGCGCTGGAGGGTCAGATCCACGGCGGCTCCGCCCAGGGGCTCGGCCTGGCGCTGATGGAGGAGATCCAGGTCCGCGACGGGCAGGTGCTGAACCCGTCGTTCACCGACTACCTGATCCCCACCATCCTCGACATGCCGCCCATGCAGCTGAAAATCGTGGAATTTCCGGACCCGGCGGCTCCGTATGGATTGCGCGGCGCCGGCGAGCCTCCCACGCTCTCCTCCACCCCCGCCATCGCCGCCGCCGTGCGCGCGGCGACGGGGCTCCGGTTGACTCGTGTTCCGATCAGGCCGGAAGATATCGCCTTGTCCGATAGCGGTATGACAGAGGGGGCATCCGATGGCGAACGCGCGTGAGGCGGCCGAGGCGGAGTTCAAGCGCTTCGACACTGACGGCGACGGCCTGCTGACCGCCGACGAGATCAGGAAGGCCAACGACGCGCTGGGCGGGCAGGGCGCCTCCGAGAGCGAGATCGAGGCGTTCATCGCCTCGGCAGACAGCGACGGCGACGGCACAATCAAGCTGGAGGAGTTCGTCGCGCTCGTGGGCCACGGGCGGCACGAGAGCGCGTGATCTTGACCCCCGCCGGGTAGGTGGCCGACATTCCCCCTGATCAACGAGGGGGATGTCGGTGCTCGACAGGTTTTTCGAGCTCACCGGGCGGGGGACCACCGTCGGGCGCGAGGTGCGGGGCGGCCTCACCACGTTCGTCGCGATGGCCTACATCATCCTGCTCAACCCGATCATCCTCGCCGGCGCGGAGGACGTCACCGGCGCGCGGTTGTCGATCGCCGAGCTGACCACGTCCACGGCGCTGGCCGCGGCCATCTCCACGCTGCTCATGGCCGTCGTCGGCAACGCGCCGTTCGGCCTGGCGGCCGGGCTCGGGCTCAACGCCGTGGTCGCCTACCAGGCCGCCCCGTTCATGACGTGGGCCGAGGCCATGGGGCTGGTGGTGCTCGAAGGCGTCGTCATCATCCTGCTCGCCGTGTCGGGGCTGCGCACCCTGATCATGAACGCCATCCCGCTGGCGCTCAAGCACGCGATCAGCGTGGGGATCGGGATGTTCGTCGCGCTGATCGGGCTCGTGGACGCGGGCTTCGTCGCGCGCGGCACCGGCACACCGGTACAGCTCGGCGCGACCGGTCACCTCACGGGCTGGCCGGTCGCGATGTTCTGCTTCGGCCTGCTGCTGATGATCCTGCTGTTCGTCCGCAGGGTGCCGGGCGCCATCCTGATCAGCATCGTGATCACGGCGGCGCTGTCCATCCTGGTGAACACGCTGGCCAGGGTCGAGCCCGGCGCGTGGGGCGTGGTGACCCCGCGGGTGCCGGAGGCGCTGGTCTCCGTGCCGCACTTCGGCCTGCTGGGCGAGTTCGACCTGTTCGGCGGGTTCGCCCGGGCGGGGGCGCTCACCGCGACCGTGGTGCTGTTCACGCTGGTGTTGTCGGGGTTCTTCGACGCGATGGGCACCATCATCGGCGTCAGCGACGAGGCCGGGCTCGTCGACGAGCGCGGCCGGGTGCCCCGCCTGGGCCGGATCCTGACCGTGGACGGCGTCGGCGGCGTGGTCGGCGGCGTGGCCAGCTCCTCGGCCAACACGGTCTTCGTCGAGTCGGCGGCCGGGGTCGGCGAGGGCGCCCGCACCGGACTGGCGAGCCTGGTGACCGGCGCGCTGCTGAGGGTGACCCTGCTGTTCACGCCGCTGGCCGGGGTGGTGCCCGCCGCCGCGGCGGCACCGGCGCTGGTGCTCGTCGGGGCCCTCATGATGATGCAGAGCAGGAACGTGCCCTGGCACGACCTCGACCTCGCGGTGCCGGCGTTCCTGACGATCGCGCTCATGCCGTTCACGTACTCGATCACGAACGGCGTGGGGGCCGGGGTGATCACCTACACGCTGATCAAGGCGGCCAAGGGGCGGTTCGCCGAGATCCCGTGGTTGTTGTGGGTGGTCTCGCTGGTCTTCCTGGCGTACTTCGGCATCGACTTCCTGGAGCAGGTGTTCACCTAGGCGGTCGCATCAGGTGGAGGTCGTCGCCCCAGGCGTCCAGCACCGCGCCGTGCCCGGCGCGCCGGGCCACCGGCTCGACCTGGGCGAAGAGGGCGCGTTGCAGGGGCACCTCCGCCGTGGTCGCGATGCGCTCCACCGTGTCCAGCAGCGCGCGGGTGTCCCAGCCGGGCAGCGGACGCCGGGCGAGCTCCCATTCCAGGTACCTGTTGTAGGGGCGGGGCCGGCGGTCGAGGGCGAAGAGCAGCTCCAGCAGGAACCTGACGCTGTCGGCGGCGTCGAGGCGGGCGGCGAGCGCATGCCCGTCACGGTCGTTCTTGACCGAACGGTAGAGCGCGTTGGCGTAGGCGTCGAGCCACTCGGCGCAGTCCCGGAACGCCTCACCGGCGTCGAGCCGCGCCTTCGCGGCCAGGATCTCCGCGATGCCCCCGCCGAGTCGGTCGAGCACGACCTTGGCGCGGGCGAGCGCGTAACGCTCGAAGCCCGGCATTCCGGCCGCACGGAACTCGGTGAGAGAAACGAGGACCAGGTCGAGTTCGGCGGTGCGGTGACCGGTGAACCGGGTCAGCTCCGTCACCGCGCCATCGGCGAGGACGACGTAGAGGTCGTGATCGGAATGCTCGGTGACCATGCCGTCATGGGCCTGGGACCCCTTCAGCACGAGCCCGACGACGGCTGGGTCGGCGCCGGCGAGTTCGACGAACGTGTGATAGTTGAGCGGCCGCTGCGTGGGCATCGCACGATCTCCGGTGTGGTGGTGACGGAAACGCCTGAACAGGCGACCCCTCGCCCGGAGCCGCCCCCATCATCCGCGACGGCACTCGTCCGCCGCCCGAAGCCTCAACGCACACCCGAACCCTACCCCCGGCCGGGCCTGGTGAGGGGCCCGCGAACCTCGCCCCCCGACCCTCGGCCGCGCGGTGGCAGGGGCTCCACAACGGACAAGCGCAACCGGTCAGAGGCGTGCCGGCCCGTGGCGCGAGGTCGTGAGTCGGAAGCGGGCCTTGGTGAGGGTGGGCGTTCTAGCGGATGTCGGCGCTGTTGCAGGCGACGCCGTTGCGGTCCAGGTCGGGGTACCACGAGTACTCCTCGTGGGTGCCCTGGTAGTAGGGGCCGCCGTCGCCGGCTGCCACCGCTTCCTTGCAGGAGGCGTAGCGCTTGTCGGGGACGCGGCCGACGCCGGTGGCGCCTGGCCGGCCCGTGCCGGTTCCACCGGGGGTGCCGGTTCCGGTGCCGGTGCCGGTGCCGGTGCCCGTGCCGGTTCCGGTTCCGGTGCTGCCTGTGCCACCGGTGCCGACCGGTGCGCCTGTGTTTCCGACGCCGGGGGTGCCGGTGGTGCCCGTGCCGCCGGTGGTGGTGCCGCCGGTGGTGCCCGGTGAGGGGGTGGTCG
>NZ_POUD01000208.1 GCF_003236395.1 Nonomuraea aridisoli
CCCCCGCCTCCGCCACCCGGCGACGAACCCCCGACGACGCCTGGGCCGAGCTGCGGAAGGGCAACCGCCGCTGGGTCTCCGGTGACGTGCTCCACCCGCACCAGGACCTCGCCAGACGGGCCGAGGTCGCCGAGAAGCAGGAGCCGTACGCCACCGTCGTGTCGTGCATCGACTCCCGCGTCCCCCCGGAGATGGTCTTCGACGCCGGTCTCGGCGACCTGCTCACGGTGCGCAGCGCCGCCCAGACCATCGACCCCCTCGTGTCGGGCGCCATCGAGTACGGCCCCGCCGAGCTGGACGTCCCGCTGATCGTGGTCCTGGGCCACCAGCGCTGCGGCGCGGTGTCGGCCGCCGCCCACGCGCTGCATGAAGGCGAACGCCTCCCCGGCGGCCTCCAGGACATCGTGAAGGCCCTGCGCCCCGCGTACAGACGCGCCGGCGGCAACGTGGACAAGATGATCAGACTCAACACCACCGGCGTCGTGGCCAAGCTCAAGGCCAACAAACTGCTCGCCCGCCGGATCGCCCGAGGACACCTCAAGATCGTCGGCGCCTACTACTCCCTCGACACCGGCCTGGTCACCAGACTCGTGTAGAGGGGTCGTCACCAGACGTCAGTGCTGGTGCGGGTCGTGGTGCTCACCGCCGTGCGGATGGGAGGGCTTGCGCAGTCCGGAGAAGTCGCGTTCGGCCATGATGTTGCGGTCGGAGACGCGGCTGCCGAGCGCGAACTGCGGCCAGTAGCCCTGGATCTCCATCCGGCTGCGCTCGCTCCATCGCCGGGCCAGCTCGCTGCGCGTCTTGTAGAAGTTCAGCGCGTACCCGCCGGTGTGGACGCGCAGCAGGGAGAAGCCGCCGGGGTATTCCTTCCCGGCGGCGATCTCCTGGTGGACGACGTCCGGCGCGATGGGGCTGATCGTGCGCTTGTTGCGGTGGGTGTGGCCGGCGTGGTGGAGGAAGAGGCCCGGAGTGTTCGCGTAGTCCTCCAGGATGGTCTGGGCCTGGGCGGCGTCGATGGTGTTGCTCGGGCTGATCGGGAAGGCCGAGTCCTGGACGATGAGCGGGTGGTGGCCGAAGACCATGGTGGGCCGCTCCCGGTCCCTGGCCAGCTCGGTGCGGAACCAGTCGAGCTGGTCGGCGGAGAGCGCGCCCGGGTCGCCGCCGTTGCCCGGCTTGTCATACGTGTCGATGCCGATGACACGCAGGCCTTGCAGCTCACGCGCGAAGTAGGTCGGCTCGGTGCCGTCGAAGAAGTGGTCGCGGAAGCAGTCGTTGCCCTGCCACTGCCCGGCCCGGCAGTTCGCGTAGGGATCGCCGATGTGCGCCCGGTCGTGGTTCCCGCGGGTGACGAAGAAGTCGCTGCGGTAGTCGCCGAACCTGCCCAGCAGGCGGCGGGCCATGCTCAGGTCGACCGGCACCGCCTCGGCCGAGATGTCTCCGGCGGCCAGCAGGTAGTCGGCGCCCAGCGCGCCTGCGTCGCGGACCAGCGCCTCCAGCATGACCTCCGGATACGGCGGCAGCCCCGGCTCCTGTGAGATCCCGATGTACTGAGGCTGCCCGCCGACGAGGCCGGCCTGCGTCTCTCCCATGTGCAGGTCGTTGCACAGCGCGATGGTGAACAGGTGACGGCCCGGCGGGGGCTCGGGCGTGGTGAAGCTGAACGGCCCGGTGGAGCCCAGCCCGTAGTCGGAGGTGCCCACCGCGTTTCCGCTGATCAGCGTGAACGCCGTCGGCGGGACGGGCTTGCCGTTCGAGAACGCTTGGTAGTAGTAGGTCCGGCCGGGCTCCAGATGGCGGAGCTCCACGTAGTGGTACGGCGTGTCGTCCGTCAGACCGTGCGCGACCCGGTTGAGGTGGTCGGGACGCGTGCCCCAGCGCACCTCGCCGTCGGCCGGAGCGGGCTCCATGCGGCCCAGGCCGTCATCGCTGCCGGTGTGGCCGGTGTACCAGGTGATGATGGCGCGGTCTTCGGTCAGGGTGACCAGTTCGAGGTTCGCGGGCGAGACACTGTCGCGTCGGGTCGCGGCTTCCGCGACACCGCGGTGCAGGGAGAGGGCGGAAACTGCGGGGGCGGCCGCGGCCACTGCGGACCAGCGCAGCAGGTCGCGCCGGGTGAAATCACATCCAGGCATGAGGCGGAACGTAGATCTCGAAAGTTAACAACACCCGGCATGACATAAGCACGAATCAGTACAAACAGGGATACTTCTCGCCTTCTTTCTGCCTGGGAGACCTCTCGACCGCTCCCCAGCCGAACCGGTCCCTCGGCCGAGCACGGACCGGTCCTGGTACGGCACGGCCAAAAGTCGGTCTTGCACGGGGACATAGACGGTCGAGTCCGGAGGGACGGGCGAGGCACTCGGCAAGCATGAGTCAGGTGACCGAACCACTGTTGCAGTCCACCGGCGTGGAGCTCATCGACGTCCGCCGGATCCGTCTGGTCGAGGGGCCGCCGCCGTACGTGTCGGCCGAGGACGAGGCGGCCATGAACCGCGTGTGGCAGGAGTCCGTACGGGACAATCCGCTCCTCTTCGACGGGCCGGTGGCCTCGTGCACCGGGCTGGAGCGGGAGGGGCCGAGCGAACTGGTCGTCACCTGGGCCCGGACGACGTACCGCTACTTCGCGCTGCGCCGGGTGCCCGGGGCGGCGTCGTGGCTGCCGTCGCTGTTCGTGTCGATCGTGCAGCCGGCCGAGGACGGAGGCCTGGTCACGGGCCGGATGTCGGCGTCCACGGCGGCGCCGGGACGCTGGCAGCTGCCGGGCGGGACGGTCGAGCCGCCGCTCGGCCGCGAGCCGCTCGACCTGGCCGCGCTGCGCCGCCACGCCGCCCGTGAGCTGGTGGAGGAGACCGGGGTGGAGGCCGACCCGGGCGACTTGACCCTGTGGCTGGTCTCGCGCGGCGAGCAGGGCAACGTCGGCGCGGTGTTCCTGGCCCCGCCCCTGCCGGCGTCGGTGCTGAGCGAACGGTTCGCCGCCCTGGTGGCCGAGGAGACGGCGCGGGGCTGCGAGCCGGAGTTCGACCGGATCGCCCTGGTCCGCTCCCCCGCCCAGCTGGCGGGGTTCGACGGCCCCCTTGCCGACTACCTGGAGCCGGTCGTCCGCAGGTACGCGGCCCTCTAGGAGACCAGCCGGGACAGCAGGCCGAGACCGGCGCGGTCGACCGAGCGGGCGCGTCATCGACAACCAGCCCGGGTGGGCGGTGCTCGCCCTGCCGAGAGGGGGGCCGGTCTCGCGGGTGAGCGCGATGGCCTTCGCGAGCTCCTCGGGAGCCTCCGCGAACGTGGCGCGGGCCGGCCGCAGCAGGTCGGGCACCGTGGGGTGCAGGCCGCCCGCACCGGCGAGCGCCGCCGGCCGCCAGCCGGGACGCGGCCGGCCGAAGGCGGAGTGGCCGGGCGCGAGCCGGGAGGCGTGCTCGGCGGTGAGGGTCACCCGGGTGTCGGCCAGACCCAGCGGGCGGCAGATCTCCGCCTGGATCAGCTCGTCGTAGCCGACGCCCGCGTGCCGGGCCAGCGCCAGGCCGAGGAGCCCGGCTCCGAGGTTCGAGTAGCGGAAGCGGCGTCCTGGGGTGGCGCGCAGCCGCGTGCGGGCCAGGCCGTCCAGCAGCATCTCCTCGGTGCAGTCCGCGTACGGGTCGGAGGTCTGCCACAGGGCGCGGGGCATCAGGCCCTTCGGCAGCCGGGGCAGCCCGGAGGTGTGGCAGGCGAGGTGGACCAGCTCGATGTCACGGCCGCCGCGGCTCGGCACGGCGCCCGGCAGCAGGTCGCGCAGGGGCCGGTCGAGGGTGAGCTCGCCGCGTACCACCAGGCGGGCCAGCGCAAGCGAGGTGAACGTCTTGGTGATCGAGCCGATCTCGAACAGGGTGCGGGGGTCGGCGCCGTACGTGGTCGTCAGGTCACCGTGCACCGCGCCGACGACGACGGCGCCCTTCCGCCGGGCCGCCAGGCGCTCGGCGGTCTGGCGTACGAGGTCGTCCATGCGGGCTCCTTTCCGCGCGTGCGTCAATATTGGTTGACGATCTGGGAAGGTGTCAACTCAGGTTGCCGCAACCTTCCCGCGCCGCCCGAGGCCGTCATGCCGCCGGAGGGCGAGGGCGCGCTCTGGCCGCTGACCCTGCTCGACTACACGCTTCTCACGTAGCGAAGCGGCCGAGCAGGAGGGCGAGCCGGTGTTCGTGCTCGTCGTGGCGGAGCCGGTCGTTGCGTCTGAGGACGAGCAGCCCGTGCAGGGCGCTCCAGAACGTCTCGGTGAGGGTCTCCAGGTCGTCGTCGCGTGCGAACGGGCGCAGCGCCTCGCGCAGCTCCTCGTACGCCTGCCGCAGCTCGGGCGGCGTGTCGGGCCTGCCGAACGGCAGGTCGACGGGCTGGGTGAACATCGCCTCGTACAGGGCGGGGTGTCGCTCGGCGAACCCGGCGTACGCGGCGGCGACGGCGGCGAGCGCCCGCCGGGGGTCGCCCGCGGCGGTGCGGGCGGCGCGCAGCTCGGCGGTCAGGTCGGCGAAGCCGGCTGTCGCGACCGCCGCCATGATCGCGCTCTTGCCCTTGAAGTGGCTGTAGAGGACCGGCTGACTGTATTCGATCTTCTCCGCCAGCCGGCGGGTGGTCACGGCGTCCCAGCCCTCGGATTCGAGCAGGTCGCGGGCTGCCGTGACGATCAGCCGTTCGCGCTCGGCCCGCTCGCGCTCCCGGCGCGCCTGAATCGACATGGTGGCGATTCTAGCAGCGCTAGAGAACCTGTCAGAGCTATGTTAGCCTCGCTCCGAAACCTAGCGCTGCTAGAACCTGGAGAACACCATGCTCGTCACCGCCTACGCGCTCGCCGTCCTGCTCAACCTGTTCGTGATCTTCATCGGCGCGCGGTTCCTGCTCGTGCCCCGGCCGTCGGCCGCGGGTTACGGCGTCCCCGCCAAGCCGGACGGCGACGCCGCCTATCTGACCGTCAAGGGTGTGCGCGACCTCACGTTCGGCCTGCTCGGCCTGGCCCTGCTCGCCTTCGCCGGGCTCCGCGCCGAAGCCTGGTTCATGCTGGTCGTCGCCTTCGTGCCGCTCGCCGACACGCTGATCGTGCTGCGCAATGGCGGCACCAAGGCGACCGCCTTCGGCATCCACTTCGCCACGGCCGTCGTCGTCCTGCTCGCCGCCGCCCTGCTCTTCCTCGTCTGACGGGGTCCATGATGGTCGTCGTGATCGAGGAACCCGTGCACGCGGGCATCGTCGGGCAGGCCGCCGCCCTGTTCGCCGTCACCAACATCGACGACATCGTGCTCCTGGCGCTGTTCTTCGCACGGGCCGCCGGGCGACGCGGCGCGCTGCCAACGACTGAGCGTCCGGCCGAGGGCGGTGCCTTCGGCCTCCAGCACCGGTGCACCCCTGGACGGCTTCGGGTCTGAACGATCACCGTGGGACAGGCGCCGGCCCGAAGGCTACGCTCCCGGCATGAGCGCACTCTGGGAGCCCACCGCGGCGGGCGTGCTGCGCCTGCCCTCCGGCCGGCTCGTCCGCGGCCGCGGCCTCGGACATCCCCTCCCCGACGGCCCGCTTCCGACCTTCGCCCTCTACCTGCTGGGCAAGCGCCCGCCCGAGGTGGAGTGGGAGCACCGCTGGGTGCGCTGGCCCGACTTCCGGCTGCCGTCCGACCGCGAGGAGGCCGCCCGGGCGCTGCGCGAGGCGTGGGAACGCGCGGAGGCCGAGCGTGTCGAGGTCGCCTGCCACGGCGGGCGCGGCCGCACCGGCACCGCCCTGGCCTGCATCGCCGTGCTCGACGGCGTGCCGGGCGACGAGGCGGTGGCGTACGTGCGCGAGCACTACTCCCCGAGCGCCGTCGAGACCCCGTGGCAGCGGCGGTTCGTCGCCCGCTTCGGGCGCGCACTCGACCGCCGGTAGGTCAGCCCACCTCGGCCGGCTCGGGTTCGCGCGCCGCGTGCCTGCCCGCGCGGGGCGCACGCCCGCCGAGGGTCAGCCCCGCGGCCAGGCAGATCAGCGGGATCGCCGGGATCACGTACCGGACGTCGAAGGCGGCCAGGAACGGCGGCGAGGCGACGAGCGCGAGCGCGGCCAGGCCCGGCAGCAGCGCCTCCCACCGCCGCCTGACCAGGGCGGCGGCCAGCACCCCCACCAGGGCCAGCGTCAGCAGCGGGAACGGCACGTAGCCGAAGCGCTGGTAGGCCCGCAACCACCCGGCGAACGGCTCCACCACCCGCGTCGCGGCCGGCCCCGCCTCGTACGACTCCGCCACGCCCCGCACCGATTCGTTGATGGGCCGCTCGGAGGAGGGGAACTTGTACGGGGTCTTCTCGTCGGCCGCCGTACGCTCCCAGCGCAGCAGCTGCGTGAGGTCGGTGGCGACCGCCCCCAGGTAGCCGCCCGGCTGGGCGAGGATGGCCTCCCGGGCGAACTCGCCGGCGAGCTCGTTGCGATGGGCCGTGCCCGGCACCTTCAGCAGCGGGGAGAAATCCTCCCACAACCAATGAGGCGGGTACGGTCGTTGCCCCACCGGCATGTCGGGACAGAGCACGGCGAGCCGCTCCGGCGGCTTGATCACGTCACAGTCGGCGAAGCTCATGGTCCGCGACCACAGGAAGTTGCCGTCGGCCTCGGTGAGGGCGAACTTGTCCTTCTCCACCTTCATCCACGTGGCGTACGCGCCCAGCGGGATCGCCCCGGCCAGCAGCAGCGCGACCAGCGGGCGCCAGCCGTAGCGGCGCACCAGCAGGTAGGCGGCGGCCAGGATGAGCAGCGGCAGGCCGACCGTCCTGGTGATGCCGGCCAGGCCCAGGAGCATGCCGCCGGTGGCGGCGGTCGCCGGCGTGACGCGCCAGACGAGCAGGACGACCGCGGCCGTGACGAGCACGATGAAGACCGCGTCCGCCATGATCATGTGTTCCAGGAGGATCAGGAACTCGTCGTACAGCAGCGGCGTCACCAGCAGCGTCGCCCCCCAGCCCGGCAGGCCGCGGCGGCGCAGCAGCGCGTAGATCGCCACCGCGAGGCCCAGCACCAGCAGGTGCTGCAGGACGGTCACCAGCGTCAGGCTGTGGGCGGGGCGCAGCAGCGCCAGCAGCAGGGAGTAGCCGGACGGCCGGGTCGTGCCGGGCTTCAGCTCCTCGCTCAGGAACGCGAAGGAGTCGCCGTAGAACAGGATGGCCGGAGGGAAGCCGAGCACGGCGAGCACGCGCAGCCCGATCGCGGGCAGCATGGCGATGACCAGTGCGCGGTGGGCCACCATGAATCCGCTTCCTCGTGACGTCTCAGGACGGGCCACCACAATAGTGGCTCAATCGCTCACCCAGCAGGTGAAGCCGGACGAGAGTCGCGTGCGAGAGCGGCGTCGTCAGATCGCTCACGTCGCCGTTGGTCGTGTAGTCGAGCAGCACGACCTCCTGCCCGCGGGCCACTTCTCGCAGCCGCTCGACCACGTCGGCGGCCTTGTGCGCCAGGACCCAGTGGTAGGCCGGCAGGTAGACGCGCCGCCGGGCCTCCTCGTAGGGCAGCGGCCGGCGAGGTGGATGCGCACGGCGTCCATGGTGCCGATGGACACCGACAGAAACCGGAGACTTGTCCGAAGGGAATTCCGAATGACATTCTGAAATTGCGGCGAGCGACCCGCCCCGAGCTCGGAGGGATGCATGGCCACTGTCGACAAAGAGGCACTGCGCGCGAAATACCGCGAGGAACGCGACAAGCGGCTGCGCCCGGACGGCAACGACCAGTACATCCGCCTCACCGGCCGCTTCGCGCACTACCTGGACGACCCGTACACGCCGGTGACCGAGCGCGCCCCGAGGACAGACCACGTGACGGTCGCGTTCATCGGCGGCGGCTTCGCGGGGCTGGTCACCGGGGCGCGGCTGAAGGAGGCCGGCGTCGAGGACGTGCGCATCGTCGAGAAGGGCGGCGACTTCGGCGGCACGTGGTACTGGAACCGCTACCCGGGCGCGCAGTGCGACACGGCGTCGTTCGTCTACATGCCGCTGCTCGAAGAGACCGGCCACATGCCGACCGAGAAGTACGCGCACGGCCCCGAGATCCTCGAGCACTGCCGCCGCATCGGCAAGCACTACGGCCTGTACGACAACGCGCTCTTCCACACCGAGGTCCTCGACCTCACCTGGGACGAGCAGCGCTCCCGCTGGACGATCAGGACGAACCGCGGCGACGCGTTCACCGCCCAGTTCGTCGCCATGGGCATCGGCCCCCTGCACGTGCCGAAACTCCCCGGCATCCCGGGCATCGACTCCTTCCAGGGACATTCGTTCCACACCAGCCGCTGGGACTACGCGTACACGGGCGGCGACCCGTCCGGGGCCCCGCTGGACCGGCTGGCCGACAAGCGGGTGGCGATCATCGGCACGGGCGCGACGGCCGTCCAGTGCGTGCCGCACCTCGCGCGCGCCTGCCAGGAGCTGTACGTCTTCCAGCGCACGCCCTCGTCGGTGGACGTGCGCGACAACCACCCGATCGACCCGCAGTGGTTCGCCGCGGTCACCGCGACGCCCGGCTGGCAGCAGCGCTGGCTGGAGAACTTCACCGCCAACCAGGCGGGCGGCCTGGCCGACGAGGACCTGGTCATGGACGGCTGGACCGACATCGCCCGCCGCTTCCGCTCCCGCATCAGGGCCATCCCGCCCGCGGAGCTGAGCCAGGAGACGATGCTGGCCGCGTTCGAGGACGCCGACTTCGAGAAGATGGAGGAGATCCGCGCCCGCGTGGACGCCGTCGTGCGCGACTCCGACACCGCGTCCAGGCTCAAGGCGTGGTACCGCCAGCTGTGCAAGCGGCCCTGCTTCCACGACGAATACCTCCAGGCGTTCAACCTGCCGGGCACCCACCTGGTCGACACCGACGGCAAGGGCGTCGAGCGCATCACCGAGAAGGGCGTGGTGGCGGCCGGCCGCGAGTACGAGGTCGACTGCGTCATCTACGCCTCGGGCTTCGAGGTCACCACCGACTACACCCGGCGAGCCGGCTACGACCTGGTGGGACGCGGCGGGCGCCGGCTGTCGGAGCACTGGGCGGACGGCATGCGCACGCTGCACGGCGTCCACGTGCACGGCTTCCCGAACGCCTTCATCGTCCAGCCCACGCAGGGCGCCAACCTGATCTCCAACATCCCGCACAACCTGACGGAGGCGGGCCGGACCATCGCCGTCACCGTCAGGCACGCCCTCGACCACGGGTACGCGCAGGTCGAGCCCACCAAGGAGGCCGAGGACGCCTGGGTCGAGCTGCTGCTCTCAGGCGCTGGCCGCCTGCTGGGCTCACCCGACTGCACCCCCGGCTACTACAACAACGAGGGCCACGACGCGGGCCTCAAGGGCCGCCTCAACGTCGGCCACCCGCACGGCGCGATGGCCTTTTTCGGCTACATCGACCAATGGCGGCGATCAGGCACGTTCGACGGCCTCGCCTTCCGTTCGGTGGCCGACCGCTTCGGCAGAAGAGAGACCGCCGGCGCCGACTGACGGCGAAACCTCCACCTGGCACTACTGCCAGGTCCGGACGCCGGCGGATAGCGTCGCAACGTGCGCGACAGGACAGCGTTGGAAGCCCTGACCAGGCGCCCCCTCCCGTTCCTCGGCTCGGCGTGGCCCTGGCGGAGTGCGGCGTACCTGCTGGGCAGCGTCGTGCCCGGGGTGGCCGCGGCGCTGACCACCGCCGCCGCGGTGCGCGCCGGGCTCGTCGCCCTGCCGCTCGGCGTGCTCGCCGGCCTCGCGGTGCTGGCCCTGTCGATCCCGCTGGTGGCCCGCTTCGAACGGCTGCGCCTGCGCCTGGTGGACGGCGTGCCGGTGCCGGACACGCCCGACAGACGCAGGCGCGAGGCCGGGCTCGCGGTGATGACCGTGCTCGCCATGTGGTGGATCGACCTGATCATGCTGGCGTTCACGGTGATCGGGCCGCTGCTGCTGATCCTCACCCCCGTCGTCCAGCCCGACATCGTGCCGATCGTCAGCGTCGTGTCCTGCGTCGCGGGCGTGCTGCTGCTGCCCGTGGCCGCGTACACGATCACCGCGTGGGGCGGGGCGCGGGGGGCGATGGCGCGGGCGATGCTGGCCCCGCAGAGCTCCGAGCTGGCCGAGGTGCTGCGCTCGCGGGCGCGGCTGGTGGACGCGTTCGAGATGGAACGCCGCCGGATCGAGCGCGACCTGCACGACGGCGCCCAGCAGCGGCTGGTCTCGTTGTCCATGTCGCTCGGCATGGCCCGGCTCGACCTGCCGGACGACACCCCGGCGGGCCGGCTGGTCGGGCTGGCGCACGACGAGGCCAAGCAGGCGCTGGCCGAGCTGCGCGAGCTCATCAGGGGCGTGCACTCCCAGGTGCTCACCGACCGGGGCCTGGCCGCCGCGGTCCACGACGTGGCCGGCCGCTCACCCGTCCCCGTGGACGTGGACGTCGAGCTGCCCGGCCGGCTGCCCGCCCCCGTCGAGGTGACCGCGTACTACGTCGTCAGCGAGGCCCTCGCGAACGTCGCCAAGCACAGCCGGGCAACCCGCGCCGCCGTCACCGGCCGCGTCGAGCGCGGCACGCTGGTCGTCGAGGTACACGACGACGGCGGCGGCGGCGCCGATCCGGGCAAGGGGACGGGGCTGACCGGGCTGGCCGACCGGCTGGCCGTGGTGGACGGGAGACTGTCCCTGTCGAGCCCGGTGGGCGGGCCGACCCGCGTCCGGATGGAGATCCCGTGCCCGTGACGAAGGAGGAGAGCCCGTGCGCGTGGTGATCGCCGAGGACGCCGTCCTGCTCAGGGAGGGCCTGGCCGGGCTGCTCGAACGCTTCGGCCACACTGTCGTGGCCGCGGTCGGCGACGCGCCCGCCCTGGTCGAGGCCGTCGCCGAGCACCGGCCGGAGGCCGTGGTGACCGACGTGCGCATGCCGCCCGGCTTCACCGACGAGGGGCTGCGGGCGGCCCTGGAGCTGCGCGACCGCCACCCCGACCTGGCGGTGCTCGTCCTCAGCCAGTACGTCGAGCAGACGTACGCCGCCGAGCTGCTGGAGTCCGGCGCCGGCGCGGGCATCGGCTACCTGCTGAAAGACCGCATCGGCGACGTACGCGAGTTCGTCGACGCCCTCGACCGCGTGGCCGCCGGCGGCACGGTCGTCGACCCGGAGGTGGTGCGGCAGCTCCTGCGCCGCCGGCGCGACCCGCTGGCCCGGCTCACCCCGCGCGAGCAGGAGGTGCTCGGCCTGATCGCCGAGGGCCGGTCGAACGCCTCGATAGCCAAGGAGCTCTACGTCAGCGACGCGGCGGTGGCCAAGCACATCGCCAACATCTTCACGAAGCTCGATCTGCCGCCCGCGGCCGACGGGCATCGCAGGGTGCTGGCGGTGCTGGCGTACCTGCGGGGCTGATCAGGACAGACAGAACTCGTTGCCCTCGGGGTCGGCGAGGGTGACCCACCAGTTGGGCCCCTGGCGTCCGCGGTGCAGCTCCTTCGCGCCCTTGGCCGTCAGCCGCGCCGCCTCTTCGTCGATCTTCCCCGCGCCGACCCGGATGTCCAGGTGTACGCGGTTCTTGACCCGCTTGGGCTCGGGCACGAGCTGGAACAACACGCGTGGAGCGCGTTCGAGCCCGTCGGGGTGCCGGATGGCCGCACCCGACTTCCACACCAGCGCGCCGTTGTGCACGGTCGTCTCGTCCTCGCCGGCGTAACCCTTCTCGATCATCTCCCGGATGAACGCCTCCTCCTGGCGCTCCACCTTCCACCCGAGCGCGTCGGCCCACCAGTCGGCAAGGGGATGAGGGTCACCGGTGTCGATGACGACCTGGAAGTCATATGCCATAGACCGATCCTAAAAGTATGGTTCGTTAGCATGTACGACACGTGGCATGAGGTCGGCGACCGCGTCTACGTCCGACGGCACCGGTCGTTCGACCTGAACACGGGGCTGGTCGTCGGCGACGACGGACACTGCCTGGTGATCGACACCCGCGGCTCCCACCGTGAGGCGGCCGACCTCATCGAGGCGATCAGGACCGTCACCCCGGGCCCATGGACGGTCGTCAACAGCCACGCCCACTTCGACCACTGCTTCGGCAACGCGCTCTTCCGCCCCGCCGAGATCTGGGGTCACGTCCGGTGCGCCGAGGAGCTGGAGACGCACGGCGAGCGGCAGCGCGCCGGCATGATCGACTACCGCCCCGAGCGGCGCGAGGAGCTGGAGGAGGTCGCCATCGTGCCGCCCGACCAGACGTTCGCGGTCACGGCGAGCCTCGACATCGGCGGCCGGATGGTCCACCTGCGCCACTTCGGGCTCGGGCACAGCGACAACGACGTGGCCGTGCACGTTCCGGACGCCGGCGTGGTGTTCGCCGGTGACCTGGTGGAGCAGGGGGCGCCGCCGGCGTTCGCCGACTCCTACCCGCTCGACTGGCCGGCCACCCTCGCGGCGATGCTGGCCGAGATGCCGGAGGACGTGATCGTGCCGGGCCACGGCGCGGTCGTGGACCGCGCGTACGCGTGGGCGCAGCACGACGAGCTGGCCGTGGCCGCCGACCTGGCCGAACGCGCCCACGTCGAGGGCCTGCGCGACCTGATCGGCCGGTTCCCCTACCCGGAGGACGTCTCCCAGCAGGTCATCGCCCGCGCCTTCCTCCAACTCGACGCCTGATCCGCGCCGAAAGGCCCCTCGACAGGAGCGGCGCATCCTCATATAGTGCGTTTTGCAATATAGAGGGAGGCGCTATGGCGAGACGCCACGACCTGGTCGGCCTGACCGTGCTGGCCCTGCTCAGCGTCCGCCCCAGCCACCCTTATGAGCTGCACCGTTTCATCCTCGACACGCACAAGGACTACATCACCGGCCTGCCGCGCAGCCTCTACCACGCGGTCGAACGCCTGGCCAGGGACGAGCTGATCGCCCCCGCCGGCACCGGCCGCGAGGGGCGCAGGCCCGAGCGCACGGTCTACGAGATCACCGACGAGGGCCGCGCGGAGCTGCGCGCCCGGCTGCGGCAGCTGCTGGAGAACCCCGACCCCGACCGGCGCGTGTTCGTGGCGGCGGTCTCGCTCATCGGCTGCCTGCCGCTGCCCGAGGCGCAGCGCGCCCTGCGCGCCCGCGCGGCCACCGTCGAAGGGCTCCTGGCCGGGATGGAGGCCCACCTGCGCGCCCTCGCCGACGAGGGCCTGCCCGCGATCCTCACGCTGGAGGTCGAGGCCGAACGGGCGCTCTACACGGCCGAGCTCGACTGGATCAGAGGCGTGCTCGACCGCCTCGACAAGGGAGAGCTCGACTGGGAGGTCACGGTCGAGATGTGAAGGGCCGCCGGGGTGCGCCAACACCCCGGCGGCCGCAAACCGAACAAGGCGCCTGCCCTGCCCGAACTCGCCTTCACAGGATAGGCGCCGCGACGAAAGGAACGCTGCGTCATGTCCACTGAGATCGCCCGCCTGCTGGAGCGGATGACGGAGACCTGGAACGCCGGCGACGCCGCCGGATACGCCGGGCTGTTCACCGAGGACGCCGACTACATCACCTTCTTCGGCCTGCACCTGAAGGGCAGGCAGGCCATCGAGGACGCCCACCGCGAGCTGTTCAGAACCCCCATCAAGCTGACGGAGGGCGGCCCGGAACCGCGGATCAGGCCGCTGTCCGCCGACGTCGCCCTGGTGGTCACCGGTGGCGGCTCGTCCGTGGACGGCGTCCCCGACCCGAGCCGCGACTCCGTGATCACCCTCACCGCCGTACGCGGCCCGGAGGGCTGGCGCTTCGCCTCGTTCCAGAACACCCGGGTGAGCCGGCCATGAAACTGATCACGGAGGTCACGGGCGTCGTCGCGGCGCCCGTCGAGCCGGTCTGGCGCGCCCTGGTGCGCCGTCATCCGGGCTGGACGGCCGTCGGCGACCACACCATCGCCTACCAGGGCGGCTGGTGGTACCGGGGCGAATGGTCGGTCGAGCCCGACCCCGCGGGCACGCGGGTGGTGCACCGCGTCTACAACGTGGCCCAGTGGATGCGCTGGGGCGTACCGCTGGCCAACCGCTTCTTCATCGGCTTCGCCGACCGTACGCGCGCGGCGTTCGAGGAGGGGCTCACCCGCATCGAGAGGGACGTACGCGCCTGAGGACAACGAAGCGCGCCCCCGATCCGGCGGGGGCGCGCTTCCCAGGCGAAATCACGACATCTTGCGAGATGTTTCATCCACCTGGTGTGACACATCGGTCGCCATCCGGTCCGTGGACTCCGACGTCTGGCCGGCTTTCTCGCCGACCCAGCGTGAGGCATCAGATGCGGAGTCCTTCATGTGCTCGGTCCACTGCTGGGCATTACGGCGGTAGAACATGTAGCCCATCGCTCCGACCGCAAGACCGGTCAGCAGAGCGAACATCGGCCATCGCCGCGACCTGGCGACGGGGGTGGGTTCGATCCTCCTGGCCGCGTCCGTCAGCATCGAGCTGACCTTCGGGGCGACCTGGTGCTCGAACCCGTAGGCCGCGGACTCCAGCCGCGGCGCCGCCCAGTATCGGGCGTCCTCGAAGCGCTGGGCGGCGGCCGTTCTGGCCTGGTCCGCCATGGGCGCCATTCGCTGGCCGGTCTGGACGGCCCGGGTCTTCATGCGACCCATCCACGTGGCCGGAACCTCGATGACCACGCGGCCTCTTCTTTGTGTCAGGGACACGACAACCTCCCCTGTCGTTGGGGCCCCGAGCCTGACCTTCCCTGGACAAGGCGGCTCAATCATGGCGACTCATGGGAGGATGGCCGGGTAGGCCAGAGCGCCATAGTCCTCAAAACATCACAATTCAACCCTGTATATAGAGGGGGGCAGCTGTCTCGTGGCTGAGAAGCTGATCGCTAACCTGCAGACCAATCACGGCACCATCAAGGTCGAGCTCTTTCCGACCAAGGCGCCGAAGACCGTGCGCAACTTCGTCGAGCTGGCGGAGGGCACGCGCGAGTGGACGCACCCCGGCACCGGCGAGAAGAGCACGGGCCGTTACTACGACGGGACGATCTTCCACCGCGTCATCTCCGGCTTCATGATCCAGGGTGGTGACCCGCTCGGCCAGGGCATCGGCGGCCCGGGCTACGAGTTCGACGACGAGATCCACCCCGAGCTCTGGTTCAACCGGCCCTACCTGCTGGCCATGGCCAACGCCGGCATCCGCTTCGGCAAGGGCACCAACGGCTCGCAGTTCTTCATCACGGTCACGCCCACGCCCCACCTCAACGGCAAGCACACCATCTTCGGCGAGGTGATCGAGGGCCAGGACGTCGTCGACTCCATCGCCAAGACGCGCACCGACGGCCGCGACCGCCCGATGGAGGACGTCGTCATCGAGTCGCTCACCATCGACCGCGTCCAGGGCTGACCCGCCCTTCCGGCCCGCCGCGTCCCCGCGCCAGGGGCGTGGCGGCCCGGCGTGCGCGCGACACGCAGCACGTCCCCGTACGCCATAGGCTTTCGGTCATGACCAGCCAGCCGCCGAGCCCGCCCTCACAGCCCGAGCAGCCCGCTGAGGCGACGCCGACCTGCTTCCGCCACCCCGAAAGGGAGACCTGGGTACGCTGCCAGCGCTGCGAGCGGCCCATCTGCCCCGACTGCATGCGCGACGCCGCGGTCGGCTTCCAGTGCCCCGAGTGCGTGGCGGCAGGCAACCGCGGCCTGCGCCAGGCCAGGTCCACCTTCGGCGGCAACGTCGTCCGCACGCCCTACGTGACGTACGCCATCCTGGTCATCAACGTGCTGGTCTTCGGGGCGCAATACCTGACGGGCGAGCGGGTCACCGGCGAGCTCGCCATGTGGCCGGCCGGCGTGGCCGCGCTCGACCAGTACTACCGGATGATCACCGCCGCCTTCGTGCACGGCGGGGTCTTCCACATCCTGTTCAACTCTTGGGCCCTCTACGTCGTCGGCCCCTACCTCGAGCGTGCCTTCGGCCACGTCCGCTACGTGGCCCTCTACCTGCTCAGCGCGCTCGGCGGCTCGGTGCTCGGCCTCTGGCTCGATCCGATCACGCAGCCCTCGGTGGGCGCGTCCGGCGCCATCTTCGGCCTGTTCGGCGCGATCTTCGTGGTCGGCCGGCGGCTCAGCCTCGACGTCCGCGGCATCGCCGTGCTCATCGTGATCAACCTGGTGATCACGTTCCTGGTGCCCGGCATCAGCTGGACCGGCCACATCGGCGGCCTGGTCGTCGGATCCGGGCTCGCCGCGGCGCTCGCCTACGCGCCCAAGGCCAACAGGGCCCTGTGGCAGGCGCTGGCGATCGCTGGAGCGCTGGCCCTTCTGGTGGTGCTCGTCCTGGTCCGCGTCCCAGCGATTCTCAGCATGCTGAGCTGAGCTTCTTCCCCAGCCTGTGGAAAAGACTGTGGAAAGAACTAACGCCAGCGGGTGGAAAGCACCACACCGAAGATGATGAAAACAAACCCGATGAGCAGGTTCCAGTTCTGGAGGTCGCCGAGAACGGGCGCCTGCGGGGCAACGTAGTAGATGGAGATCCACAGGATGCCGATGATCCACGACACGACCATCGTGGGGGCGAGCCAGCGCGGGCTGACCTTGACCTGCTGCGTCTTCGCCGGCGGGGTGTAGACCGGCTTCTTGCGAACCTTGGACTTGGGCACTGGGTAACTCCTGCTGAGGGCCTGGGCATCCGGATCGTCCACAGGCTCTTCGTTAAGCGTAATTCAAGCGTGGCCCAGGATAGTCGCCACGCGCATGACATGGCGATCCCCGGGTGGCTGCGTACTGCCCGCATACCCTGATCGCATGCGGGTCATGCTGCGGGCCGTGGGGGAGACGAGCATCACCGCGGGCCTGATCCTGATGTTGTTCTGCGCCTACCTGCTCTGGGGCACCGGCGCCTACACCCGGAGCCAGCAGCTGCTGCTCCAGCGCCAGCTGGCCGAGAAGAAGGCCGCCGCCGAGGCCGGGCGCCTCGACAGGATCGAGCTGGGCTCGGCCCTCGCCCTGCTGCGCATCCCCAAACTGGGCCGCGACTACGAGTACGCCGTGGTCGAGGGCGTCGGCGCCGAGCAGCTCAAGAAGGGCCCCGGCCACCACCCCGACACCGCCCTGCCCCTGGCTCTTATACATATCTGACGCTGCCGACGAGCTTACGCGTCTTGATCTACG
>NZ_POUD01000209.1 GCF_003236395.1 Nonomuraea aridisoli
GACTGGGAAGCCGTCCTGGGCGTACGGGGCCGACAGGCGTAGGTAGTGGGCCTTGATGTGGGCGATGGTCTCGGGCGGCTCGGCGGTGATGAAGGCGAATCGGGGGCCGCCCGCTTCTATGACGTCGGTCCACCAGGAGCCGAGGTCGACGTGGTGGCGCCATCTGATGGTCTCGACCGTCGTGTCGCTGAAGCCGGCCTCCTCCAGCAGGGTCGTGAAGCGCGATGGGGTGTCGTAGGCGGAGAACGGGCGGGGCGGCGGGTCGTAGGGGATCCCGGCGGCGGCGACGGCGTCGGCGATGACGCCGGTGGCCGTCATCTCGTCGGCCTTCCACCAGGTCAGCGCGAGCGAGCCGCCGGGGCGCAGCACGCGGCGCAGCTCCTGGAGCGTCCTCGCGGGGTCGGGCACGTGGTTGATGACGAAGTTTCCGGCCGCGGCGTCGAACCGCTCGTCCGCGAACGGCAGCTCGGGCAGCGTCGCCCGCCGGACGGTGGCGTACGGGTGGCGGCGGGCGGTCAGCGCCAGCATGGCGGGGTCGGCGTCGACGGCGGTGACCTCGGCGCCCAACGCCAGGGCGGCCGCCGTGACCACGCCGGTGCCGCAGCCGACGTCGAGCAGGCGCCCGGCGCGGATCGCGCGGGCGGGGGCGAGGAGGGGGCCGACCGTGTGGGAGGTGAGGCAGGCGAAGCCGCGGTCGTACGCTTCGGCGTTGGTCACGGCGGCCAGCCTAGCGGAACCATCGAGAAACTGACATTCTCACGTGAGATTCCAGCCGAAAGCCTGTCTTCAGGGGAAATATCCGCCTTATGGTCGTCGGCATGACCATCGACGCCTTCATCGCAGCCCTTCCGAAGGTCGAGCTGCACGTGCACCTGGTGGGTTCGGCCTCGGTCGGCACCGTCCTCGAGCTCTCGCGCCGGCACCCCGGCAGCGAGGTGCCCACCAGCGAGGAGGAACTGCGCCGCTTCTACACCTTCCGCGACTTCCCGCACTTCGCCCGGGTGTACCGGGCGGTCAACGCACTGGTGCGCGAGCCGGAGGACGTGGCGACGCTCGTCCTCGGCCTGGCCCGCGACCTCGCCGCGCAGGGCGCGCGGTACGCGGAGCTGCAGGTCACGCCGTACGCCCACCACATCGTCGGCATGCCCATGCGCGAGGTGACCGAGGCACTCGACGTGGCCGCCCGCCGGTCGCGGGAGGAGTACGGGGTGGAGATGGCGTACATCTTCGACATCCCCGGCGAGTACGGCGAGGAGGCCGCCAAGGTGACGCTGGAGCACGCACTGCGCGAACCTCCCGCCGCGCTGGTAGGTTTCGGCATCGGCGGCATAGAGCAGGAACGTGCGAAATATCGGGACGCGTACCGGTCGGCGTTCACGGCGGCCCGCGCGGCCGGCCTGCACAGCGTGCCGCACGGCGGGGAGATGAGCGGGCCCGAGACGATCTGGGAGGTCATCGAGGGTTACGGCGCCGAGCGCATCGGCCACGGCATCACCTGCCTGTCCGACCCCCGCCTGGTGGCCCACCTGCGCGACACCCAGCTCCCGCTGGACGTCTGCCCCACCTCGAACGTGTGCACCGGCCAGATCGCAGGCATCGAGGAGCACCCGCTGCCGCGGATGCTGGAGGAGGGCCTGTACGTCACGCTCAACAGCGACGACCCGCCGATGTTCGCCACGACCCTGGCCGAGGAGTACCGGGTGGCCGCCCAGGTGTTCGGCCTCGACCGCGCGGACCTGGCCCGCCTCGCAGCCAACGGCGTGCGCGCGTCGTACCTGCCGGAGCCCCGCAAGCAGGCTCTCCTCGCGGAGATCGACGCCCTCCTCGCCGCGGGGACGTGACCGGGCGGCCGGGAGGCGGATCGCGCGGGCGCGAGCCCGCCGCCCGGCCGGTGGGTCACGGGGAGGCCAGGCGGCCCAGCTCCGGAGGGATCTTCGCGGCGGCGGCGCGGTCGAGCAGGAACAGCGTGCGGCCGCGGCCGCGGGCCCCCGCCGCCGGCACCTGGACGGGCCCTGAGTCGGACAGCGCCAGCCGGACCGCGCCCGCCTTCTCCTCCCCGGCGGCCACCACCCACACCTCGCGCGCGGCCTGGATGGCGGGCAGCGTCAGCGAGATGCGCACGGGCGGCGGCTTGGGGGAGCCGTGCACGGCCACCACCGTGCGGGTGTCGTACAGCGCCGGCAGGCCGGGGAACAGCGAGGCCACGTGGGCGTCCGGCCCCATGCCGAGCAACATCACGTCGAACTCCGGCACCGGCCCGTGGTCCTCGGGCCGGGCCGCCTTGCGCAGCTCGGCGGCGTACGCCTCGGCGGACTCCTCGGCCGTCATGCCCGAGTCGGGGCCGCGCATGACGTGCACCCGCTCCGGGTCCACGTCCACGTGGTCGAGCAGCGCGTCGCGGGCGCCGGTCTCGTTGCGTTCCTTGTCGCCGGTCGGCACGAAACGCTCGTCGCCCCACCAGACGTCCAGACGCCGCCAGTCGACCGCGTCACGCGCCGGGCTCGCCGCGATGGCCGCCAGCGTCGCGATGCCGACCGTGCCGCCCGTCAGCACGATCGACGCCGACCCCGTGGCGGACTGCACGTCGACCAGCCGCGTGATGATCCGCGCGGCCACGGCCTCGGCCAGGACGCCGGCGTCGCGGTGCACGACGATGTGGGGAGTGGTCACGGTCATCCCTTGTACGTCCTCGCGAACCGCTTGACCGCGGCCTCGTAGATCTCGTCGGTGTCGAGCCTGCGCAGCTCCTCGGCCATCAGCTCCGACGTCTGCCGCCGCGCCAGGGCGACGTTCCTGTCGGGCTGGCCGGGACGGGACAGCGTGGCCAGGCGGGCGTCGTGACGGGAGACCGACAGCTCGCCCTCGTCCAGCCGCAGCCGCACCGCCGTGAGGCCGGGCCCCTGCGTGTCGATGACCTTGATCGGGGCGCCGAGCCGATCGGACAGCCAGGCGGCCAGCAGCGGCGCGCTCGGGTTGCCGGTGGCGGCCTCGACGACGCCCTCGTGCACCGGGCCCACCGGCTGGTCGAACGCGGCGGCCAGCAGGCTGCGCCACGGCGTCAGCCGGGCCCAGGCCAGGTCGGTGTCGCCGCGCGCGTACCCCTTGGCCCGCGTCACCAGGGACCGGATGCCGCCGTCGTCGAAGCCCTTGGCGTCGGTGATGCGCCGCTGTGCCAGCGCGCCGACGGCGTCCTTGGAGGGCTCGTCGGGCGCCTTGCCCGGCCACCACGCCACCACGGGCGTGTCGGGCAGCAGCAGCGGGCTGACGACGGAGTCGGCGTGCCGGGTCAGCTCGCCGTACAGGCGCAGCACCACGACCTCGCCCGGCGTCGACTCGCCGATGCGCAGCTCGGCGTCGAGCCGGATGGGCTCCTCCGGCTCGCGGTTGATCACCACGATGATGCGCGAGGGGTGCTCGCGGGCCGCCTCGGAGGCGGCGCGCAGCGCGTCGTACTGGTCGCGCTCCTCGCTCACCACGACGAGCGTCAGGACCATGCCGATGGCCGGCGCGCCCATCTGGTGGCGCAGGTGCATGAGCTGAGCCGAGATCTTGCCGGCCGTCGTGTCCGACAACATGAACGTGGTCATCTAGAGCCTCCTCCAGACGCGGCCGTCGCGGGCCATCATGGCGTCGGCCGAGGGCGGCCCCCACGAACCCGACTCGTACGGCTCCGGCTGCCCCTGCGTGGCCCAGAACTCCTCGATCGGGTCGAGGATCTTCCACGACAGCTCCACCTCCCGCTGGTGCGGGAAGAGCGGCGGGTCGCCGATCATCACGTCGAGCAGCAGCCGCTCGTACGCCTCCGGCGACGACTCCAGGAACGACTCGCCGTAGGCGAAGTCCATGGACACGTCGCGCACCTCCATGGCCGTGCCCGGCACCTTCGAGCCGAAGCGCACCGTGACGCCCTCGTCCGGCTGGACGCGGACGACGAGCGCGTTCTGCCCGAGGATCTCGGTGTCGTCGGCGCTGAAGGGCAGGTGCGGCGCCCGCTGGAACACCACGGCCACCTCGGTGACGCGGCGGCCCAGCCGCTTGCCGGTGCGCAGGTAGAACGGCACCCCGGCCCACCGCCGGTTGGCGATCTCCAGCTTGATGGCCGCGTACGTCTCCGTGGTGGACTCGGGCGAGATGCCCTCCTCCTGCAGGTAGCCGACGACCTTCTGGCCGCCCTGCCAGCCGGCCGAGTACTGTCCGCGGGCCGTGTTGAGCGCCAGGTTGTCCGGCAGCCGCACGGCCTTGAGCACCTTCTCCTTCTCGCGGCGCAGCGCGGAGGCCTCGAACGAGGTCGGGTCCTCCATGGCGACCAGAGCGAGGAGCTGGAGCAGGTGGTTCTGGATCACGTCGCGGGCGGCGCCGATGCCGTCGTAGTAGCCGGCCCGGCCGCCGATGCCGATGTCCTCGGCCATCGTGATCTGCACGTGGTCGACGAACCCGCGGTTCCAGATGGGCTCGTAGAGGTTGTTGGCGAACCTCAGCGCCATGATGTTCTGGACGGTCTCCTTGCCCAGGTAGTGGTCGATCCGGAAGATCGAGCTCTCCGGGAAGGCCGAGGTGGTGATCTCGTTCAGCTCGTGGGCCGACTTCAGGTCGTGCCCGAACGGCTTCTCGATGACCACCCGCCGCCACGACCCCTCGGGCGCGTCGGCCAGCCCCGTGCGCTTGAGCTGGTTGACCACCATGGGGAAGAACTTCGGCGGCACGGACAGGTAGAACGCGTAGTTTCCGCCCGTGCCCCGGGTCTCGTCGATCTCGCTCAACGCCATCGCCAGCGCGTCGAATGCCCCGTCGTCGGAGAACTCGCCGGGGACGAAATGGATGCCCTCGCGGATCTGCTTCCAGACCTCCTCGCGGAAGGGCGTCCGGGCGTGAGCCTTGACGGCGTCGTACGTCAACTGGGCGAAGTCCTGGTCCTTCCAATCGCGCCGGGCGAAGCCGACCAGCGAGAAGCCCGGTGGCAGCAGCCCCCGGTTCCCCAGGTCGTAGATCGCCGGCAGCAGCTTGCGCTTGGCCAGGTCACCCGTCACGCCGAACAACACCATCACACATGGACCCGCCACCCGGGGCAGCCGCTTGTCGCGCGGGTCGCGCAGCGGGTTCGCGGCTTCCACCTCCAGCGTGGTGGCGGTGCCCGCGACGGCGGCCGCCACGGTGACGGCCTCCTCCACGGGCGCTGCCGGGTCGTCAGTCATCTCAAGCCTCCTGTACGGCTTCGAGCAAGCGCGCGACTCCAGCCGCGCGGTCGGTCAAATGCAGGCGTACGGCGGGACGTCCGCGCGTTTCCAGCGCCCCCAGGTCGCCGAGCGCCTGGGCCAGCTGCAGCCGGCCCAGCGTGTACGGCCGCCCGGGAACCGCGACGTCCTCGGCCACTTCCCCCGTGATCTGCAGGAACACGCCGTTCTGCGGCCCGCCCTTGTGGTACTGACCGGTGGTGTGCAGGAACCGGGGCCCCCACCCGAACGTGACCGGCCGGTCGGTGCGCAGCGCCAGCAGCGCCCGCAGCGTCGCCGCGTCGGCCATCATCCAGGCGTCGGTCATCTGCTCGAAGTCGGCGCCGACGGGCACCGGCGCGTCGAACGCGGCCAGCCGGTCGAGATAGGCCATGACCGCCAGGTAGCCGTCGCCGGGGATCGCGTGCAGCACCTCGGCGAAGAGCCCCGGCAGGTCGGTGGCCCGCACCGCGCCGTACACCTCGACCGGCCCGTCGGTGAACGCCGGGGCGCCCGCCGGAAGGTCGGGGTAGGTCAGCAGCTCGGTGGTGTTCTCCTTCGACTCGGCCACGTCGGGCTGGTCGAAGGGGTTCACTTCCAGCAGCAGCGCGGCGATCGCGGTCGCGTATTCCCAGACGAGGAACTGCGCGCCCAGCGGGCCGTCCACGCGTACGTCGCCGACGTCGGACTCGATCGCGACGACCAGCTCGTCGCCGGTGCCGTTGGGGTCGGCGGCGACGACGGGCAGGATGCCCCTGCCCTGCTTGCCGGTGGACTCGGCGACGAGCTGCTCGATCCAGTGGGGCAGCCCGTTGATGGCGGACAGCTGGTCTTCTAGCACGAGCTTGTCGCGACCGGCCAGCGCCGCGCCGCCGAGCGCGGCGCCGAGGTCGAGGCCGGGGTTGCCGGTGTCACGCGACAGCAGCGGCAGCACCTCCTCGGCCTCGTCGAGCAGGCGCGCCACGTCGGCGCCCGCCAGCGCGGCCGGCACCAGCCCGTACGCCGACAGCGCCGCGTAGCGGCCGCCCACCGGCGGCACGTCGGGCCGGGCGGTGACGAGGGCGTGGCCGGCCTCGACGGCCCGCTTCTCCAGCGGTGAGCCGGGATCGGTGACCACCACGAAGCGCCCGGCCGGGTCGAGGCCGGCCTCGGCGAAGGCGGCCTCGTAGACGCGCAGCAGGGCGTCGGTCTCGACGGTGGTGCCGCTCTTGCTCGCCACCACCACGACGGTGTCGTCCAGCCGCTCGGCCAGGGCCCGGCGGACCTGCGCCGGGTCGGTGGTGTCGAGCACGGTGAGCGGCACGTCGCAGGTGTCGCAGATGACCTCGGCGGCCAGCGCGGCGCCGCCCATCCCGGCCAGCACGACGTTCGTCAGGCCCGCGGCGCGGGCCCGGCCCGCGAGCTCGCCCAGCTCGGGCAGCAGCTCGCGGGAGGAGCGGGGCAGCGCCAGCCAGCCGAGACCGGCCGCCGCCTCCGCCTCGGCGTCCTCGCCCCACAACGTGGGGTCGCCCCCGGCGAGCCGCTCGGGCACGCCGTGGGCGGTGAGGCGCCCCGCGACGGAGGAGGCGGCGGAGGCCACCTCCTCCTCGCGGTAGGAGACCTCCATCACGGAACCAGGTTCTTGGTGACGCTCTCGAGCAGCTCGTTCCAGGACGCCTCGAACTTCTCCACGCCCTCGTCCTCCAGCAGCTTGACCACGTCGTCGTAGTCGATGCCGGCCTCCTTGAGCGCGGCCATGGTGTTCCAGGCCTGCTCGTAGAAGGGGCGGATGGTGTCGCCCGAGATGTTGGCGTGGTCGCCGGTCGCGTCCAGCGTCTTCTCCGGCATCGTGTTGACGGTGCCGGGGGCGACGAGCTGGTCGACGTAGAGGGTGTCGGGGTACTCCGGGTTCTTCACGCCGGTCGAGGCCCACAGCGGCCGCTGCGGACGGGCGCCCGCCGCGCGCAGGCGCTGCCAGCGCTCGGAGTTCATCACGTCCTCGAAGGCCGCGTACGCCAGGCGCGCGTTGGCCACGCCCGCCTTGCCCTTCAGGTCGGCCTTGCCCAGCTTGTCGAGCCGCTTGTCGATCTCGGTGTCGACGCGGCTGACGAAGAACGAGGCCACCGACTCGATCGTGGCCAGGTTGAGGCCCTTGGCCTGCGCGGCCTCCAGGCCGGCCAGCCAGGCGTCCATGACCGCGCGGTAGCGCTCGAGGGAGAAGATCAGCGTGACGTTGACGCTGATGCCCTCCGACAGCGCCTGCGTGATCGCGGGCAGGCCCTCCTCCGTGGCCGGGATCTTGATGAGCAGGTTGGGCCGGTCGACCAGCCACCACAGCGCCCTGGCCTCGGCGATCGTCTTCTCGCTGTCACGGGCCAGGCGCGGGTCGACCTCCAGCGACACGCGGCCGTCCACGCCGCCGGTGGCGTCGTAGACCGGGCGCAGCACGTCGGCGGCCCAGCGGATGTCGTAGGTGGTGATGGAACGCACGGCTTCGCCCACGTCCACGCCGCGTACGGCCAGGTCGTGGAGCTGGGCGTCGTACGCGTCGCCCTTGCTGAGGGCGCTGGCGAAGATCGTCGGGTTGGAGGTGACCCCCACGACGTTCTTCTCGCGGATCAGCTGTTCGAGGTTGCCGCTGCGCAGGCGCTCACGGCTGATGTCATCGAGCCAGATGGCAACGCCCTGGCCGGACAGCTTCTTGAGGATCTCGCTCATCTCTTCTTCAGTTTCCCGTCGTCTCGCCCTTGTCCTGGCCAAGCTTGGCCAGGCTCGCCTTGGCCGCGGCCGCCACCCGCTCCGGCGTCAGCCCGAACTGCTCGTACAACGTCTTGTACGGGGCCGAGGCGCCGAAGTGTTCGAGGCCGACCACTTCGCCGCACTCGCCGACGTACTGGTGCCAGCCGAGTGCGACGCCCGCCTCGACCGCCACCCGAGCCCGGATCGACGAGGGCAGAACCGTCTGCTTATATGCCGATTCCTGCCCGTTGAACCACTCAACACACGGCATCGACACCACTCGCGTCGGGATGCCCTGTGCCTCCAGCAGATCCCGGCCCTCGACCGCGATCTGCACCTCGCTGCCCGTGGCGATGAGGATCACCCGCGGCTGGCCGTCGGACGCCTCGCGCAGCACGTAACCGCCGCGCGCCACGCCGTCGGCGCTCGTGCCCTCGTAGACCGGGAGGTTCTGCCGGGTCAGCGCCAGCGCGGCCGGCCGGTCGGTGTGCTCCAGCACGGCCTTCCACGCGTACGCCGTCTCGTTGGCGTCGGCCGGGCGCACCACGTCGAGGCCGGGGATCGCGCGCAGCGCCCACAGGTGCTCGATCGGCTGGTGGGTGGGGCCGTCCTCGCCGAGGCCGATGGAGTCGTGCGTCCACACGTACGTGACCGGCAGCTTCATCAGCGCGGCCAGCCGCACCGAGGGGCGCATGTAGTCGGAGAACACCAGGAACGTGCCGCCGTACGGGCGGGTGCCGCCGTGCAGGGCGATGCCGTTGAGGATGGCGCCCATGGCGTGCTCGCGGATGCCGAAGTGCAGCGTGCGGCCGTAGCGGTTACCCGGGAAGTCCTTCGTCTGGTACTCCTCCGGGATGAACGACGGCTCGCCCTTCATCGTGGTGTTGTTGGACTCCGCCAGGTCGGCCGAGCCGCCCCACAGCTCCGGCAGCACCGGCGCGAGGGCGCTGAGCACCTCGCCGGAGGCCTTGCGGGTGGCCATCGAGGCGCCGGTCTCGAACGACGGCAGCGCCTTGGCCCAGCCGTTGGGCAGCACGCGGTGGGAGATGCGGTCGAGCTCGTCGGCGCGCTCGACGTTGGCCGTGCGCCACTCGGCGTAGCCCTTCTCCCACTCGGCGTGCAGCATGCGGCCGCGCTGGGCGATGCCGCGCGCGTGCTCGAGCACCTCGTCCGGCACGAAGAAGGTCTTGCCCGGGTCCATGCCGAGGACTTCCTTGGTGGCGGCGACCTCCGCCTCGCCCAGGGCCGATCCGTGGATCTTGCCGGTGTTCTGCTTGTTGGGCGCGGGCCAGCCGATGATCGTGCGCAGCCGGATGAACGACGGCCGGTCGGTCTCGGCCTTGGCCGCCATCAGCGCGTCGTAGAGGGCCTGGACGTCCTCGACGTACTCCCCGGTGGCCGTCCAGTCGACGCTCTGGGTGTGCCAGCCGTAGGCCTCGTAGCGGGCGACGACGTCCTCCGACTTGGCGATCAGGGTGTCGTCCTCGATGGAGATGTGGTTGTCGTCGTACAGGACGATGAGGTTGCCCAGCTTCTGGTGGCCGGCGATGGCGCTGGCCTCGTGGCTGATGCCCTCCTCGATGTCGCCGTCGCTGACGACGCACCAGATGTGGTGGTCGAACGGCGAGGTGCCGGGCGCGGCGTCGGGGTCGAACAGGCCGCGCTCGCGGCGGGCCGCCATGGCCATGCCGACCGCGTTGCCGAGACCCTGGCCGAGCGGGCCCGTCGTGGTCTCGACGCCGGCGGTGTGGCCGTGCTCGGGGTGACCGGGCGTGAGGCTGTCCCACTGGCGCAGCCGCCGCAGGTCGTCGAGCGTCAGGCCGTAGCCGGACAGGTAGAGCTGGATGTACAGGGTCAGGCTGGTGTGGCCGCACGACAACACGAACCGGTCGCGCCCCAGCCAGCCGGGGTCGGTCGGGTCGTGGCGCATCACACGCTGGAAGAGCAGGTATGCGGCGGGAGCCAGGCTCATCGCGGTGCCGGGGTGACCCGAGCCCGCCTTCTCCACTGCGTCCATCGCCAGGGCTCGAACGACGTCGACCGCCTTCTTGTCGAGGTCGGTCCATTCAAGGGCTGGCACGAGTTCGGTGCTCAAGCTCGATCTCCGGAGTCTAGTTGTCATTGGTATGTACCGGTTGGCTATCCCGCCCACACGGGACCTTAACCGAGTGGAGCCTTCCGGCGATTCCCATCCCACCCTCGCGTCTCCATGGGGGCTCAAGCCCCCCATTGGCCGGACCGGCCGCCCCTGCGACTACAGTTTGTTTGTTCGCAGAGGCGTCACGGCGCCCACCCATGGATCCGCTCTAATCAGAGGTTACGCGTTGACTCCGCACAGGCTGGAAGCGCCTTGACGGTGCTGACCAACAGGCAGGCGACGGCCCCCTCACCGCAGACGGGGTCGCCGCGCACGATCGGCATGGTCGTGAAGGCCTACATCGCGCTCACCAAGCCGCGGATCATCGAGCTGCTGCTGATCACGACGCTGCCGGTGATGTTCCTCGCGGCGGGCGGCCTGCCCCCGCTGTGGACGTCTCTCGCCGTCATGGTCTTCGGCACGCTGTCGGCCGGCAGCGCCAACGCCCTCAACTGTTACGTCGACCGCGACATCGACCAGAAGATGCGCCGCACCCGGCGCCGCCCGCTGGCCCGCCACCAGGTCTCCCCGCGCGGCGCGCTGGTCTTCGGCATCGTGCTCGGGATTCTGTCCACCGTTGGGCTCTGGGTCACCACCAACTGGCTCGCGGCGCTGCTGTCGCTGGGCGCGATCCTGTTCTACGTGCTCGTCTACTCGATGATCCTCAAGCGGCGCACGGCCCAGAACATCGTGTGGGGCGGCATCGCGGGCTGCATGCCGGTGATGATCGGCTGGGCGGGCATCACCGAGCGGCTCGACTGGGCGCCGCTGGTGCTCTTCGGCGTCGTGTTCTTCTGGACGCCGCCGCACACCTGGACCCTCGCCATGCGCTACAAGGAGGACTACGCGGCGGCGAAGGTGCCGATGCTGCCCGTGGTCGCCACCGAGCGGCGGGTCGTCCTGGAGTCGATCGCCTACACCTGGGCCACCGTGCTCTGCTCGCTGGCGCTGTGGCCGGTGGCCGGCACGACACTGTTCTATCCCGTCGTGGCCGCCGTGCTGGGCGCGATGTGCCTGTGGGAGGTCCACCGCCTGCTGGCCCGGCTCAACGCCGGCAAGAGCGGCGTCGACCTGCGGCCCATGCGCTTCTTCCACTGGTCCAACGCCTACCTCGCGCTGCTGTTCCTGGCCGTGGCCATCGACCCGCTGCTGTCCTGACCTGCCGCCCCCGTTCCGCCTGGTAGGCGTCCCGCCGCCCTGATCCGTTAAAGTCACTTCATGGCGACCCGTGATCCACGCTGGGTGTTGAAGGACCGCCCCTCGTTCGCGTTGATCATCGGGCTGGTCCTCACCGGCATCTGCGCGCTCGTCTCGTTCTCCTTCGACGTGTTCGTCAACGGCGCTCCGGTGCAGTTCTTCATCGCGCTCATGCTGGCGCTGGCGCCGGTGCCGCTGCTGCTGGCCCTGGTGCTGGCGCTCGACCGCCTGGAGCCCGAGCCGCGCAGCAACCTGATCTTCGCCTTCGCGTGGGGCGCCGGTGTCGCCGTGCTGGTCGCCGGTGTGATCAACTCGCTCAACCTGCACTACATCATCGACACCGCCCGGCTGTCGGAGGCCAGCGCCCGCAACATCGCGGCCACCTTCGGCGCGCCCGTGGTGGAGGAGACGATGAAGGGGCTGGTGCTGCTGGGCCTGCTCAGGTTCCGCCGGGCCGAGCTCGACGGGCCGACCGACGGCATCATCTACGCCAGCATGGTCGGCCTCGGCTTCGCCATGAGCGAGAACGTCAGCTACTACATCGCGGCCCTGTCCACCTCGGGCGTCAAGGGCCTGGCGGTCACCGTGGTGCTGCGCGGCATCCTGTCGCCGCTGGCGCACCCGCTGTTCAGCTCCATGATCGGGGTCGGCGTCGCGTACGCTGCCCAGCGCGGCGGCTCCGACCGGGTGGTGTACGTGCTGGCGGGCTGGTCGGGTGCGATGATCCTGCACGGGCTGTGGAACGGCCTGGCCTCCTACGGCGGTTTCCCCGGGCTCGTGGTGGCCTACCTGGTGCTGCTGGTGGTGCTGGTCATGCTCATCGGCGTGGTCTTCCGCGACCGGCGGCGCATCGTGGCGCTCATCCAGCGCTACCTGCCGCCGTACGAGCCGACCAAGCTGGTCACCGAGGCCGACATCTACATGCTGTCGGCGTTCGCCCGGCGCCGCCAGGCCCGCCAGTGGGCCAGGGCCCACGGCGGCAAGCGGGGCCTGCGCGCGATGCGCGACTACCAGCTGGCCGCCACCGAGCTCGGCCTGCTGCACGAGCGCGCGGCCCGCCACATGGTCGACGAGCACACCTTCCACGAGGAGCAGCGGGCCCTGCTGGAGTGCATGAGCACGGCCCGCGCCGACTTCCCGGTGCCGGCCCTGCACGCCCGTTCGGTGGCCAGGGGCTCACCCCCGCCCGGCTACGCGCCCGGCGCTCCGGGCTGACCTCAGCGCTGGGCAAGGATCCGCGCGAGCGAGACCTCGCGCGGCCCGGGGAAGACCGGGTCCGAGCCGAGGACCACCGCGTCGGCGAACGCCTTGGCGGTGGCGAGCAACTCGCGGGCGGCGTAGACGTAGGTCGTGGCGGCCCAGCGGCGGGAGGAGTCGTCGCCGGCCCCGAACGCCTCCAGCCCGGCCGTGCGGCACAACACGACGGCCCTGGGCAGGTGGAACTCCTGGGTCACCACGGTCACCCGCTCGGCGCCGAACACCTCGCGCGCCCGTACGCACGAGTCCCAGGTGTCGAAGCCGGCGTAGTCGAGCACCATCACCGCGTCGGGCACGTCCCTGGCGCGCAGGTAGTCGCGCATGGCGGTCGGCTCGTCGTAGTCCTTGCGGCTGTTGTCGCCCGACAGCAGCAGCGCCCGCACCTTGCCGGCGTGGTAGAGGTCGGCGGCGATGTCGAGTCTGCGGGCCAGCATGGGGGTGGGGCGGCCGGCGTACAGGCCCGCTCCGAGCACGAGCGCGGCCTGCGCCGTGGGAACCCGCGCGAGCCAGCCCGCGCCCTCGGCCGTCACCCGGTGCGCCGAGCTGCCCAGCCAGGCCCACGTCATGGGCGCCAGGGCGAGCACGCTGAGCAGCACCAGCCCCTGGTACGCGCGGCGCAGCGCCTTCCGAGAGGGGCGGACTTTTCCCCGCAAATCGCACCCCTTCCGGGCCGGGGGAGTGGCGGATCTATCGCCACATACCCTGGCATATCCGCTCAGGCGACGGCGGCTGCTTCGGTGGGGGAGTGGTCGGCGGGGAGGGGCTCGGGCTCGCGCGTGCGCAGCGAGGTCGTGGCCCGCAGCACGGAGATCCAGACCAGCGTGGAGCCGAGGACGTGGAGCAGGACCAGCGCGGCCGGCACGGCCAGGAACCACTGCGTGTAGCCGATCACGCCCTGGGCCAGCTCGACCGCGAGCGCCGCGCCGGCCGCTCTCCTGGCCGTCCGCGGCGCGCCGCTGACGTGCAGCGCGAACAGCAGCGCGAACGTCAGCCCCACCACGAGGTAGGCGACGTCGGCGTGCAGCCGGGCCATCGCCTCGATGTCGAGGTCGAAGCGCGAGGCCATCTCGTCGCCGGAGTGCGGCCCCGTGCCGCTGACCACCACGCCCGCCACCACCAGCGCGAACGTCGCGGCGACCAGCACGTGGCCGAGCCTGCGCAGGTCACGGTGGACCACCCGCCGCAGGGGGCCGTCGCCCTCGCCCGCGCGGACGTAGAGCAGCCAGCAGGCGGAGATCAGCCCGATGGAGAAGACGAAGTGCATGCCGACCGTGAACGGGTTGAGCAGCGTGTTGACCACCACCCCGCCCCACAGCGCCTGCAGGACGATGCCCGCGGGCTGCAGCCACGCCAGCCTCAGCAGCGAGGGCCGGCGCGGCGCGAGCCGGAGCGCGGCGATCACACAGGCGGCTCCCACGGCCAGCACCAGGAACGTCAGCAGCCGGTTGCCGAACTCGACCGCCATGTTGATCATTGAGACCTCGGGGTGCGCGACCGGGATGAAGCTGTCCGGCGTGCACTTCGGCCAGGTCGGGCAGCCGAGGCCGGAGCCGGTGACGCGAACGCCGGCGCCGGTCACGGCGATGCCCGCGTTGACGACCACGGACGCCATCGCCCAGCCTCGCATCGACCGCGTCGTGGGCGCCCAGAACGACCGCAGGAGGCGCACGAGAGGGTTGGCAGAGTCCGAGGGTAGCTTCACGGCATCGATGGTACGGGCCGTAGTGGCCGGTCCCGCCACCGGGAACGGGCTTCTCAAGCGTATAAGTATGTGACATATTACCGAAGGGAGGTGACGATGTCCGACGTGATCGTGGTCGGCGCCGGAGTCGTGGGGGCCGCCTGCGCCTACTACGCCGCGCGCGCGGGCCTCGACGTGACCGTGGTCGACCGGGGTCCGGTGGCCGGCGGCACCACGGGTTCGGGCGAGGGCAACATCCTGGTGTCCGACAAGGAGCCGGGGCCGGAGCTGGAGCTGGCCGTGCTCTCCAACGCGCTGTGGCGGACGCTGTCCGAGCACGGCGGGTTCGAGTTCGAGCCCAAGGGCGGCCTCGTGGTCGCCGAGACGGGCGAGATCCAGCGGCAGCTCGTCGAGCTGGCGGGCAAACAGGGTGTCGAGCACGCCGTGGTGGGCGGCTCCGAGCTGCGCGCCCACGAGCCGCACCTGGCCGAGGGGCTGGCCGGCGGCGTCTACTACCCGCAGGACGCGCAGGTCCAGCCCATGCTGGCCGCCGCGAGCCTGCTGCGCCACGGCGCCGAGAGCTTCGGCCGCGGCACGCTGCGGCTGCGGCTGGGCGTCACCGTGACCGGCGTCCTGCGCTCGGGCGGGCGTGTGACGGGGGTGCGCACCTCCCAGGGCGACGTGCTCGGCGACGCCGTGGTCAACGCGGCCGGCACGTGGGGCGGCGAGATCGCCGCGCTGGCCGGCGTCGAGCTGCCGATCCTGCCCAGGCGCGGCTTCATCCTCGTCACCGAACCCCTGCGCGAGCCGCTCATCCGGCACAAGGTCTATACCGCCGCCTACGTGACGAACGTCGCCAGCGACTCCGCCGGCCTGGAGACCTCCGCCGTCGTCGAGGGCACGCCCGCCGGCACCGTGCTCATCGGCGCGAGCAGGGAGCGGGTCGGCTTCGACCGCACGACGTCGGTGCCGGTGCTGGCGCGGCTGGCCGAGCAGGCCGTCGCGCTCTTCCCCGCGCTGCGCGAGGTGCGCGCCATCCGCTCCTACTGCGGCTTCCGGCCGTACTGCCCCGACCACCTGCCGGTCATCGGCGCCGACCCGCGCGTGCCGGGGCTCTACCACGCGTGCGGGCACGAGGGGGCGGGCATCGGGCTCGCCCCGGCGACCGGCCACCTGCTCGCCCAGCTGCTCACCGGTGAGCGGCCCGACCTCGACCTGCGTCCCTTCCGCCCCGAGCGTTTCTCCGAGGAGGCCGCGTGACCTTCCACATCACCGTCGACGGCCGGCCGGTGCCGGTCGTGCCCGGCCAGACCATCGGCGCGGCGCTGCACGCGGCCGGGGTGCGGTCGTGGCGCGCTACCCGGTTCGGCGGGCGGCCGCGCGGGCTGTTCTGCGGGATCGGGGTCTGCTTCGACTGCCTGATCTCGGTCAACGGGCGGCCGCCCGAACGGGCCTGCCTGCTGGAGGCCGAGCCGGGGGACGAGGTGACGACGGCATGACGCGCTCCCCGTACGACCTCGTGGTGGTCGGCGGCGGGCCCGCCGGGGTGGCGGGCGCGCTCACGGCGGCGCTGGCCGGTCTGCGCGTGGCGCTGCTCGACTCCGGCGCGCGCCTCGGCGGCCAGTACTTCCGGCACGCCGCCGTGCCGAAGCAGGAGCCCGGGCTCGACCGGTTCCTCCTGCAGGCCCGCCTGCTCGACGGGCGGGCCGACGTGCTGACGCGCCACCAGGTCTGGAACGTCTCCCGCGAGCCCGGCGGCGACCTCACCGTGCACGCCCTCACCCGCGACTCCTCCGGCGAACGGCCGGTGACGTTGCGGGCGCGCAGGCTGCTGATCGCCACCGGCGCCCACGACCGGCCGCTGCCCTTCCCCGGCTGGGACCTGCCCGGGGTGCTCACCGCCGGAGGCGCGCAGGCGCTTCTCAAGGGCGGCGGGGTGCTCGCCGGCAAGCGCGTCGTGATCTCCGGCACCGGCCCGTTCCTGCTGCCGGTCGCCTCCGGCCTCGCCCGGGCCGGGGCGCGGGTGCTCGGCGTGTACGAGGCCAACGGCGGTCTCGGCCTGGCCCGCCACCCGCTGCTGGCCCTGGGCAAGGCCGGTGAGGCCGCCGGGTACGCCGCCGCGCTGGCCCGCCACCGCGTGCCGTACCGGACGCGGCACGCGGTGATCGCGGCCCACGGCGAGCGCGAGGTGGAGGCCGTCACCGTGGCCCGCCTCGACCCCGACTGGAACGTTCTGTCCACCCGGATCGTCGCCTGCGACACGCTCGCCGTCGGCTACGGGTTCGTGCCGCAGATCGAGCTCGGCACGCAGCTCGGCTGCGAGACGCGCGGCGACCCCGACGGCAGCCCGGTGCTGCGCGTCGACGCCGCCCAGCGCACCAGCGTCCCCGGCGTCTGGGCCGCGGGCGAGCCCACCGGCGTGGCCGGCTGGCGGCAGGCCGAGGTGGAGGGGCGCATCGCCGGCCGCGCCGTCGTGGCGGAGGCCCGGCCGGGCGCCCGCCGTGGCACCGACGGGGTGCTCCTGCGGCGGCGCAGGCAGTGGCGGGCGTTCGGCGAGGCGCTGCAGCACGCCTACCCGGTGCGGCCCGGCTGGCAGAGCTGGCTGCGCGACGACACCCTGGTGTGCCGGTGCGAGGAGGTGCCGCTGGCCCGCGTACGCGAGGCGCTGCGGCTGGGGGCCACCGACGCCCGCTCGGTCAAGCTGCTGGCCCGCCCCGGCATGGGGTGGTGCCAGGGCCGCGTCTGCGGCTACGCCGTATCCTGCCTGGCCGGGGAGCCGCCCCAGCCGCAGCGCCTCGCGT
>NZ_POUD01000020.1 GCF_003236395.1 Nonomuraea aridisoli
CGCCACCCCCATGCGGGCCGCTGAACCCCCCAAGACCATCACTCTGATCACCGGGGACAAGGTCACCCTTCGTCCGCTGCCCTCCCGGCAGACCCAGCTCGACGTCCAGCCGGGCGCGGGCCGGGACGGCATCCACTTCGTGCACCGCCGCGGCGAGGACGGGCTCAGCGTCGTCCCCGCGGACGCGATGCCCCTGCTGGCCGAGGGCCGGCTGGACCCGCGGCTGTTCAACGTCACCCGGCTCGCCGAACTCGGCTACGACGACGCCGCCAGCCCGGCGCTCCCGCTGATCGTGACGTACCCGGAACAGGCCGGGGCCGCCGCGCTGCGGGCCGCCGGCGGGCGCCCGCTGCCCGCCGTCAACGGCGTCGCCAGGAGCGAGCCCCGCACCGAGGCCGGCACGTTCTGGAAGTCCGTGACCGGAACGGCGGCCAGGACGGCGGCGGCGCCCGCGAAGATCTGGCTGGACGGCAAGTCCACCGTGTCCCTCGACGTCAGCGTGCCGCACATCGGCGCGCCCGCGGCGTGGTCGGCCGGCCACACCGGCGAGGGCGTCCCCGTCGCCGTGCTCGACACCGGGTACGACCCCGGCCACCCCGATCTGCGGGGCCTGGTCGTCAAGTCGGAGAACTTCACCGCGGAGCCCGACGCGAGCGACCTCAACGGCCACGGAACCCACGTCGCCGCCACGATCGCCGGGTCCGGCGCCGCCTCTGACGGCCGGCACAAGGGCGTCGCCCCCGGCGCCCGGCTGCTCGTCGGCAAGGTCTGCGACCAGGGCGGGTCCTGCTCCGACTCCGCCGTCATCGCCGGCATGACCTGGGCGGCCGAGAACGGCGCCCGCGTCGCCAATCTCAGCCTCGGCAGCCCCGACACCCCTGGCGCCGACCCGATGGAGCAGGCACTCGACACCCTGTCGGAGCAGTACGGGACGCTGTTCGTGGTCGCGGCCGGCAACGGCGGCCCGCAGGCGCTCGGCTCGCCCGGCAGCGCCGACCGCGCCCTGTCGGTCGGGGCCTCCCACCGCGACGGCGACGCGCTCGCCGGCTTCAGCAGCACCGGTCCGCGCCCGGGCGACGCCGCGGTCAAGCCCGACCTGATCGCGCCCGGCGTGGGCATCGTCGCCGCCAGGGCCGCCGGCACCTCCGCGGGCACCCCGGTGGACGACTCCTACACGGCGATGGACGGCACGTCCATGGCCACCCCGCACGTGGCCGGGGCGGCGGCGATCGTCGCCGGCGCCCACCCCGGCTGGACAGCGGAGCAGATCAAGGCGGCGCTCATGGCCTCGGCGGCCCCCGGCGAGGAGTTGGGCGCGTACGTCCAGGGCTCCGGCCGCGTGGACGTCGCCCGCGCCGTCACCCAGCGGATCACGACCGAGCCCGCCAGCCTGAGCATGGGCGAGGTGGAGCTGCCCGGCACCGGCGGCGAGGAGCGCACGCTGACCTACCGCAACGACGGTGACGCCGCCGTCCGGCTCGACCTCAGCGTGACGGCCAAGGACGGCCAGGGCGAGGCGGCGGCGCCGTTCAGACTCAGCGCCGAAACGGTGGAGGTGCCCGCGCACGGCACCGCGCGGGTCACGGTGACCGCCGAGGCGGGCGAGCTCGGCACCTACAGCGGCACGGTCATCGCGAAGAACGCGGACACGTCCGTGCGCACCGGCATCGGCATGCGGGTCGAGCCGGAGAAGTACGGGCTGAAGCTGGCCTTCACCGGCACGGACGGCGAGCCGGCCACGGCGGCCTTCGCCGGGGTCATCGACCTCGACGAGGAGAACCAGGTCAACTACGACGTCTACGGCGGCACGCTGGACCTCAGGCTGCCGAAGGATCACCGCTACACCGTCGTCATGCTCATGCTCGACAACGACGGCAGCACGGTGATGGCCGCCGAGCCGGAGTTCACCCTCGACGCCGACCGGCGCGTGACCATCGACGCCCGCAGGGCCGAGCCCGTGGACGTACGCACGCAGGAGCCCTCCGCGCGGCTGGCCTTCGGCCTGGTCGGCATGCTCCAGATCCTCGACGCCGCCCAGCCGCTCGGCGTGGACGTCGACCTCACCGGCCTGCGGGGCGCGGACCGCGTCGAAGGTGTCAAGGCGATCCCGACGACCCGTACGGCGAGCAGGAAGTTCGCCTTCTACCGGTGGACGCAGTGGGCGAAGCCGAAGAGCGACGGCACCTTCGACGACAGCCCGTACTTCTACCAGCTGATGAAGGCCGAGCCGCGCATCCCGGCCGACCCCGGACACCGGCCTGCCCGCCGCGACCTGGCCCAGGTCACCACCACGTACGCCGCCCAGCAGGACGGCAAGTACGGCGAGCGCTTCGCCCTGCCGGTGCTCTACGGCACGGAGCTGGCGTGGATGCCGTACGGCGGGCTGTCGCGCTTCCCGCTGCCCTTCCGCAGGACCGAGTACTACTCGCCCGGCGACACCGGCTGGTACCCGTCGTTCATCCAGTACCGGCCCGATCCGTGGAACAACATCGACCAGTTCTTCTTCGGCCGGACCACCGTCTACCGCGCCGGGCAGAAGACCGAGGACCGCTGGAACACCGGCGTCTTCGCGCCCTCGCTCCTGCCGGGCGGCGACCTCAGCTGGCGTGAGGGCGATCTCATGCAGTTCGCGGTCGGGCTGTTCGAGGACCCGGTCACCGAGCGGTATTCCGTCGGCGACCACACGCAGGCGCACGCCACGCTCCACCGCGACGGCAAGGAGGTCTTCTCCGCCGACTACCTGCCCCCCACCGTCGACGTGCCCGCCGACGCCAAGGAGAGCGCCTACCGGCTGGCCCTGTCGGCCACCCGCGACCCGGCCATGACGAAGGTGTCGTCGAAGGTCAGCGCCGAGTGGCGGTTCCGGTCGAGGACGCCAGCGCAGGGCGAGCGTCCGGCGCTGCCGCTGATGACGTTCAAGATCGCTCCGGAGCTGGACGACCGCAACCGCGCCGAGCCGGGCCGCATGCGCATCCCGCTGCGCCTGGAGCGCCAGGCCGGATCGCCCGATCCGCGCCTGCGCACGCTCACCTTCGAGATCTCGTACGACGACGGCCGGACGTGGCAGCCGGCGCGGGTGCATCCGGGTCCCAAGGGCACCTGGACGGCTGAGACCTCGCACCCGGCGAGCGCGCGCGGATCGTTCGTGTCGCTGCGGCTCAAGGCGGACGACGCCGGCGGCAACGGCTTCGCCACCACCATCACCAGGGCGTACCAGATCAAGTAGAACGCCCGGGTCGTCCCGGCCGGTGGGGCTCCACCGGCCGGGACGGTCAATCGGCAGAGCCTGTCAGAGACCGGCCCTGCTCGCGGCCTGGCGACCGCCGACCAGCGGCAACCGGAAGTTGCTGATCTTGGTCGTCACGCTGATGTTCGCCCGGGTCTGGTCCGGGACGCTGGAGTAGCTGCGGTAGCTGCCGACCACGATCAGGCCGATCCGGTGGCCCGGCTGGAACACGTGGTCGACCGGTAGCAACGGCAGGTCGAAGTCGTACTTCTCACCGGGGACGAGCGGCTCCGGAGTGGTGAGCGAGTTCCGGTTGAGCGCGTCCATGATGCCCTTGCTGACCCGCTCGCGGTCGCTGGTCACGATGTTCTTCGCCGTCTGCTTGTAGCAGGCGTCGTCCCTCGGGCTGCTCTCGCCCCAGCAGTCCTCGGTGGTCAGCGTCCTGATGCCCTCGCCGGAGGTCTCCCAGCTGAGCCTGGTCTGCGGGCCGTAGTCGACCAGGACGGCGCCGAGGTTGGTGTCGGTCTGGTCCGCCGAGGCGTTCAGCCGTACGACCGGGGTTCCGGAGACGTGCAGCGGCGCGGTGAGCGGCTCGGAGAGGAACACCAGGCGGTTCGGGCCGACGTTGGAGGTGTCGCTGACCATCTGGGTCTCGGTCTGGCTGGGGTTGTCGTGGAACGTCAGGTCGGCCGGGCGGCCCTTGGCGGGCTTCACCGACAGGCCGGTGGGGCCGCCGGCGACCTCGGCGGGCTGGAACCACAGCTTGGTCGGCTTCGCGCCGGGGACCGGCCAGTCACGGTAGGACTCGAAGACGTCCGGCGCCCGCTCGATGTCGACCCGGGGCTCCTTCATGATGTCGTTGGGCACGTCCTGCAGCCAGTGATCGAACCACCGGTGCAGCGTGTCCACCCACTCCGTGCGGCGGAAGTCGAACGGGTCGACGTGCCCCTCCTGCCCGAGCAGCAGCTTGCGCGGCACGTCGTGCTTGGCCAGCTCGGCCCAGAACTGGCTGAAGTGGTCGGGACGTACGTTGTCGTCGTGCAGGCCGTGCACCATGAGGACGCTGGCCCGGACGTTCGCGACGTCCTTGACGTAGTTGCGCTCGGCCCAGAAGTCCGAGTAGTCGCCGGTGTCGTCGCCGTCGGCCGCGCCCAGCTCTTCTCGCACCGGAGCGCAGTGCGCGCGCCGGTCGGGGTCGGTCACGGTGTTCGCCAGGCTGGCCACGTAGTTGTTGCCGCGGGTGACGACGCCGTTCTTGCGGGTGTAGTCGTAGTAGTTCGACGGGCCGCCGATGGGGACGATCGTGCTGAGGCCCTCGACCCCGGTCACCGCCGTCGCCATCGCCAGGTTGCCGTCGTACGACTTGCCGATCATCCCGGTCTTGCCGTTGTGCCAATCGGGGGAGGCGACCACGTCGCCGTCGGCGTCGCGCGCGGTGCCCCGGCCGTTCAGCCAGTCGATGGCCACTTTGGCGGACAGGTTGTCGGGCGTGCCGTTGGTGGTCGGGCAGCCGGTGGAGTTGTTGGTGCCCACCATGTCCAGCAGGACCACGGCGTAGCCGCGGGGCACGAAGTAGTTGTCGTAGAACAGCGGCCACTTGTCGAGCAGGCCGTCGCCGTCGGTGTCCTGCTTGAGCTCGGACTCGTTGCCGCGGCCGAGCGTCGAATAGTACGGGCTGGCGTCCATGACGACCGGCACCTTCAGGCCCTGCTCGGTGGCCCGCGGACGCATGATGTCCACCGAGATCTGGTCGTTGACCCCGTCATGGTCGCTGTCGAAGGGGGCGTCCACCCAGGCGTGTTCGCGGATCGCGTCGGCGTAGCCGAACACCGGCTGCGTGACGCCGTTCTCCACGACGATGCCGGGCCGGCTGTCGGCCGCGGCCGACGTGAACTGACCCTGCGACACGAGTAGCGACACGGCTGCGAACAGGCCCACGCCGAATGCCGTCCTGCGGCGTGCCGGGCTCATGCGTGTTCCGCCAATGATGCGAATAAAAGGGATAGCATGCGGCGAACCGTACAAACGACCGTTCTGCGGAGCATTGGTCGTTTGCCGCAAACGCGCGCCCTTGATTGCGACGGTTGACGAATGCCGCCGCCGCGCGCCTGATCAGAGCACCCTCACTCGCGGCGCTCGGGGGCGCTGGGGGAGGCGGCGGCGCCGCTGGCCCGGCCGGTGCGCACCCAGGACTTCGCGCGCGGCGCGAGCTGGTACTGCCGGCCGCCCACGCTGATCGTGCGCAGCGTGCCCGCCGTGGGGAGCACCCCGGCGAAGTAGGGGTCCTTCTCCGCCTCGTCCGCCATGAGGTGCTTGTTGCTGATGCTCAGCCGCCGGGTGTGCTCCGAGGCGATCACGCCGGTGGCGGGGGCGGCGGTGACGAGGGCCAACGCACGATGAGGGGGTGCATGCCGTACATCCGGGGGGGTGAGTGAAGATCAAGAGGGACGGGGTGAATCTAGCGGGTGATCCCGGCGCCGGTCTCACTCTTCGATCCGGGCATACTTGACCGAATCGTCGGACGGGAGACGCCAACGCATGAAGACGCCACCTGGTGCGGAGCGGACTGACGGATCATCCGTCCAGATCGGCGCTCTCGTTCCGCTGACCCGGCCCGGCTGGGTCGAGGCGGGCCGGCACCTGCTCGCCGGGCTCGAACTGGCCGTACGCGACGTCAACGGCGACGGCGGGATCGCCGGAAGACCACTCGAGCTGGTGGTCCGGGACACCGCGGCCGATCCGGAGCGGGCCGCGGCGGCCGTGGACGAACTGGCCCGCCTGGGCGTGGCCGCCTTGGCGGGGGAGTACCACAGCGTCGTCGCGCGCGCCGCCGCCGCCAGGGCCGACGCCCTCGGGCTGCCGTTCCTCTGCTCGTCAGCGGTCCTCGACGCGCTCACCGAAGAGCCGACGGAATGGGTGGCGCGCCTCGCCCCGGCGCAGTCCCACGGCTGGCAGATCTACGCGGACTTCCTCCTCGACGCGGGCCACCGCCGAATCGCCGTGGCAACCCAGCCGAGTGTCTACTGGGCGTCCGGGACCCGCATTCTGCGCGACCACCTCGCTCCACGGGGCGGCACGGTCATCGAGCTCGACATGCGCACGCTCACCCCCACGGCCGTGTGCGACGCACTCGTCGACAACGGCGCGACAGCACTTCTTCTTCTGGTCGGCCACCCGGAGCCGGCGGTGCCGCTCGTCACGTCCGTCCGCCGCGACGAGCGGCTCGCCGAGGTCCTGATCGGCGCTCCGGCAGGGCAACCGGAGTTCGCCGAATGGGCGACGTTGCTGGGCGGCGACGGCGCCGGGATCCCGTTCTTGCGCTACCTGCCAGAGCGCCTCGGCCCACTCGGCGCACGCGTCGAGGCGGCCCTCCGCGAGCGGCTGGCCGAAGCGCCCTCCTTCGTCGCCTTCGAGGGGTACGACACGGTCGCCGTCCTCGCCGACGTGCTGCGTTCCGGCGGCACGGACCGGGCGCGCACCGCCGGGTCCTGGCCGGGCGTCGCGGTCGAAGGCACCCGTGGGCAGATCCGGTTCTCCCGCACGCCGGGCATCGGCGTCCGGCAGTGGGCTTGGCCGCCGGTCCAGGTCGTCGATCGCGATCCGGCGGCGCCCGATCGTCTTCGCATCCTGCACGCCGGCTGAGGGAGGTCCGTCGCGGCTTGCTGATCTTGTGTCCTCGACGGGTGAGGGCGCTGCTGTTACGGTGGGGCCTGGTGCGCCGGGAAGCCTGGTCGGCATGAGGTTTTGGCTTCGGAGGCGCAGATGACCCGTTCCGCGAGACGGCCCGCCCCTGGCGGAGAGCGGGACCTGGTCGTGGCCCGGGTCGGGGCCGATCAGACGGTGGAGTACCGGATGACCGGCGACGGCCCCGGCACGGTGGTGGTGTTCCACGGCGGTCACCTGCGGGCGCGGCTGGCCCTGGGCGAGGACGTCTTCATCGACGCGGGATTCCGGGTGCTCGTCCCCTCGCGTCCCGGTTACGGGCGTACCCCGTCGAGCTCGGTGACGGGCTTCACCGACGTCATCGCCGGCCTGTGCCGCGATCTCGGGATCGACCAGGTCGCGGCGGTGGTCGGCGTCTCCGCCGGTGGGCGTACCGCGTTGACCATGGCGGCCCGCCACCCGGATCTGGTGCGGCGGGTGATCCTGCAGAGCGCGGTCGGATTTCTGCCCTGGCCCGACCGGCGTACCCGCCTCGGCGGACGCGTCGTGTTCCATCCCAGAGTCGAGGGCGCCACCTGGGCGCTCCTGCGCCAGGCCCTCCGCTTCGCACCGGAACGGGCCTTACGCCTGCCCCGTGCCGGCCGAGGAACTGCCCGACCGGATGGCCGAGTTGTACGCGTACGGCGCGGCGCGCACGGTCGGCCTGGACGACCTGCTCACGCTCTGGCGGCTCATCGGGGAGACCCCTGATCAGGAGGAATTGCCGGAGAAGGTGTGCAACTACGCCGAGAACTCCGTCGTCGGGCCGTTCGCCACGGTCGCGGCCGGTGACGACCCGCGGCTGCGCGCGGAGCTGGCCGCCGCGCTTCTCACGGGGATCAGGGTGCTGCGATGGGCGTCCCCACAGGGACGGCTGGCCACCGCGCCGCCCGAGCAGGTGGTCGAGTACATCCGCCAGGGAGTGCGGGCGCTGCTGCACGGCGGTGCGGAGGACTAGCCACATCTACTCCTTGGCGAGCCTGGGTTACCGTGGCGAATGTAAACCTGTTTACTTGATACCGCCTTTCCGATGTGCCGCAGCGACTGGAGACGCAGGAGGCGGCACATGCGCACGCACCACGTCACCACCACGGACGGCGTCACCGGTGGCCGTCCTGGAGCCCTCGATGCGGGGCCGGATGAGCGAGCAGGACCAGGCGGCCATCGGTGACGCCGTCGCCCGGATGGCGGAGCTGGCCGCCGAGGGCGACCTGACGGCCGCGGTCCGCGCGTTCGCGGGCGGGCCCTTCGACGACGAGGAGATCGCCGTGGCCGAGGACGCCGGCTACTTCGAGGCCGCCGGCCGCTACGTCCCGCACCTGCTCAACCTCCTCCGGCAAGGGGTGGCGTACGAAGGACCCACCGCTGAGGATCCGGCCGTGCTCGGCGCGATCTCCGCTCCCGTGCCGGTGCTGCACGGATCCGGCACCAGGCCCTTATACCCCGTCATCGCGCGGTACGTGACCGGCCACGTCCCCCACGCACAAGTGCGCGAGATCCCGGCGCCGGTCACGCCGCCCCGCTCACCCATCCCGAGGCGCTCGCCAAGGAGCTCACCGCGTTCTTCGCCGCCACGCGGCGGTCCGGGTGACCGAGGCCCCCGTCATCGCGGTGGTACGACTTCTCGACTGCTCAGGCCGAGATCAGCCGGCGGGCTCGCCGAACCAGCGGGAGAGGTGGCCGTCCAGGTCCCGCTGATCGTCGCCGATCCAGGCGACGTGGCCGTCGGGGCGTAGCAGGACGCACGGAACATCCAGCGCCGCGGTGGGATCCGCGAGGTGATCCACCCGGTCCGACCAGCCGCCGGCGGTCAGGCGTTCGGTGCGGTCCAGCAGCAGGCCGCGGCCGCGATGGAGCAGACCGTAGAGGTGGCCCTGTTTCACGTCGATGTCGCGCAGGCGGCGGCCGAGCAGGTCGGGGCCTTCGCCGAAGTCGTAGCGGATGCCGATCGCGGTGATCTTCTCGATCAGATGGCGGTTCACCTCCTCGAAGTCCATCAGTTCGGTGAGCAGCCTGCGCACGGCCCGCGGGCCCGGCTCGGGGGACAGCAGTTCCGTCTGGGCGCGGGTGTTGTCCAGCACGTCCTCGGCGACCGGACGACGTTCGGCCTGGTAGGTGTCCAGCAGTGTTTCCGGGGCCCAGCCGCGGACCTGCGCGGCCAGTTTCCAGCCGAGATTGAAGGCGTCCTGGACACCCAGGTTGAGGCCCTGCCCGCCGATGGGTGGATGGACGTGTGCCGCATCGCCGGCCAGCAGCACCCGCCCGACCCGGTAACGTTCGGCCAGCCGGGTGGCATCGCCGAAGCGGGACAACCAGCGCGGGGAGTGCACGCCGAAATCGGTTCCGGCGACGGTGCGCAGCTGCTGTCGGAAATCCTCCAGGGTGGGCGGTACCGCGCGGTCGCCGACTCCCGCGGCGGGCACCACGACGCTGTAGATCCCTTCGCCGAACGGCCGGAGCCAGAACGGCTGACGGGTCTCGCGGAGTTCGGCCACCTTGGCGGCGATCTCCTCCTGCGGCGCGCCCACTTCCATCTCGCCCATCAGCGTCTCGGTCCGCGAGGGCTCGCCGGGGAAGCCGACGCCGAGCAGTTTGCGCACCGTACTGCGTCCGCCGTCACAGCCGACGAGGTAGCGCGAACGCAGCCGTTGCCCGTCGGCCAGCTCGACGGTCACGCCGTCGTCGTCCTGCTCGAGACCGGCCACCGCACAACCGCGCCGGACCTGCGCACCCAGCTCGATCGCATGCTCTTCGAGCAGGCGCTCGACGACCGGCTGCGGGATGCCGAGCAGATAGGCGTACGTGGAGTCCAGGCTCTTGGGCGCGGGTTTGGGGATGGCGGCGAAGAAGCCGCCGGCCGGACGCCGTCGGCCATGCTGGAGCGTGCGCTCCAGCAGTCCGCGCATCGCCATCAGTTCGAGACTGCGCATGTGCAGACCGACTATGCGGACGAACGACTTGGGCTCGGTCTCCTTCTCCAGAACGAGTACCCGCACGTCGTGCAGCCGCAGCTCGGCGGCCAGCATCGCACCGGTCGGCCCGCACCCGGCGATGATCACGTCGAACATGAAGTGCATTGGTGTTGCCTTTCGGGAGTGCCTTGTCGGCGAGGCGCTCCCGGCGACACCTACGTCAATCGCCGGACCATGACGGGAAGGGGGAGCACCCACATCGATACAACGTTCATGGGTCTCACCTCCTCGGGCGGTGTCACGGTCATCTGCAAGCTACAAGCCCGATCATCATCCCGTCCAACCCTTTTCCGGCCACATGATCGCGACCCCGAACGGGCCGCGCGGTCGCAGGCGGGGGCCGGGGTGTATAGGAACTCCCTATAGCACCTGCTGACATTTCGTCTTTGCCTTCCGTTCTTTTCCGGGCGTAGCGTGAAACAGCTCGACGACGACTTTCTTTGAAGATGCGCGCTGTGCGCACGTCGATTCTTATTTTTTTATCGAAAGGACCGGAGATGGAGAACGGATCGGGAGCGCGAGAGCTCGTGGGAAAGCGGGCCCTGGTCACGGGTGGTTCCCGCGGAATCGGAGCCGCCATCGTGCGCCGGCTCCTGGACGCGGGCGCCGACGTGCTCACGACCGCCAGGTCGGCGACGAGCCCGGTGCCGGACGGGGCCGCCTTCGTGGAGGGCGACGTACGGACACGGGCCGGCGCGGAGGCGCTCGCCGCGGCCGCTCAGGAGACGCTCGGCGGGGTGGACATCCTGGTCCACAACGCGGGCGGGGCGCGACCGCACCAGGGCAGCGCGGCCATCCCCGACGAGGAGTGGCAGGACGCGCTGGACCTGAACTACCTGGCGTCGGTGCGGCTGGACTCGCTGCTCACCCCGGGGATGCGGGAACGGCGTTCGGGGAAGATCGTGCACGTCTCCTCGGCCGCGGTCCCCACCTCCGTTGCGCCGTTCCTGCACTACACGGCGGCGAAGGCGGCGCTGGAGAACTACAGCCGGGGACTGGCCCTGGAGCTGGCCCCGTTCGGCATCCGGGTCAACACCGTGAGCCCTGGCAGGGTCGCCACTCCCGGCGGCGAAGCGACGCGGGAGCAATGGGCGAGCCTGGACGCGGCGCCGGGCCAGAGCGACGCACCCGCCGTGCCGCTGGGGCGCGACGGGCGGCCCGACGACCTCGCTCACGCCGTGCTGTTCCTGGTGTCCGACCGGGCGAGCTGGCTGACCGGGAGCAATCTCGTCGTGGACGGCGGCGAATTCCCCAGGGGTTGACGCCGGCATTCCAGAACGCCGATTGCGGAACCACTCATCGATTTGTGTCGGAGCGAAATACCGGCACATCGCCGAGTTTCGCGAGAAAGAAAGAATTCTGGCATGAACAAGTACAGTGACAAGAATGTTGTGATCACGGGCGGCGGCAGCGGCATGGGTTTCGCGATGGCGAAGCTGCTGGTGGACGGCGGAGCTCGTGTGCTGATCACCGGTCGTTCTCAGGCCACGCTCGACGCCGCACGGGAGCGGCTCGGCGAGAACGCGGTGGCCGTCCGAGGCGATGTGGCCTCACTGTCCGACCTGGATGCTCTGGCCGACCGGGTGAAGGGCGAGCTCGGCACGATCGAGGGCCTGTTCGTCAACGCCGGCATCGCACCCCTCACGCCCTTCGCGTCGACGACCGAGGAGATGTACGACGAGCTGTTCGCGATCAACGTCAAGGGCGCGTACTTCACCGTGCAGAAGCTCGCCCCGCTGCTGAGCACGGGCGCCGGCGTCGTCCTCACCACCTCGATCGCGAACGTCATCGGCATGCTGGACACCAGTGTCTACGCGGCCGGCAAGGCGGCGCTGCGCTCGATGGCCCGCAGCCTCTCCCGGGAGCTGCTTCCGCGCGGAATTCGTGTCAACGCGGTCAGCCCCGGTCCCATCGACACGGGAATCCTGGAGAACACCATGACCGCAGAGGCTGCCGAGCAGTTCAAGGCGCAGCGGGTCGCGGGCAATCCCATGCGGCGTTTCGGCACCCCCGACGAGGTCGCCAGGGCGGCCGCCTTCCTCGCCTTCGACGCCACTTACACCACCGGCGCCGAGCTCGCCGTGGACGGAGGCGCCACGCAGCTCTGAGCTCGCCCTGCCGTTCCGCCCTACGACCGACGAAAAGGTTCTCATCATGACCGTCCAGGGATCATCCGCCGTCGTCCTGCGCGCGCACCGTACGCATCTGGACCAGCCGCCCAGCTCGCTGCTCGACGTGATCACGCTCCCTCCGCAGGAGCCGGCTGCCGGCCAGGTTTGGGTGCGGAACCTGTTCCAGCAGGTGATCGCGGCGAGCGGAGACCTGATGTTCGAGACCACCCAGATCCCGGTGCCCACCTTCCGGGTCGGCGAGCCGATCCACGGCCCCGCGATCGGCAGGGTCGTCGAATCACGCGCCGACGACCTGCCGGTGGGTACCGTCGTGCTGCACATGTCAGGCTGGCGCGAGGAGAGCGTCCTGGGTCCGGGCGAGGCGTTCCCCGTGCCCGAGGGCGTCTTCCCCGGTCCCGAGTACCTGCTCAACCAGGGCGTGCCCGCCTACCACGGCATCGTCGACATCGCCGCCGTCGGTGAGGGTGACGTCGTCCTCGTCAGCGGGGCCGCCGGCGGCGTCGGGTCGATGGCCGCGCAGATCGCCAAGGCACGCGGCGCCGCGTACGTCATCGGCATCGCCGGCGGGCCCGAGAAGGCCCGCTACCTCGTCGACGAGCTCGGCCTCGACGCCGCCATCGACCACCGCAACGACGACCTCGACGAACGGCTCACCAAGCTCGCCCCCGACGGGATCACCGCCTTCTTCGACACCATCGGCGGCTCCCAGTTCGAAGCCGCGCTCCGGCACACGGCGTTCGGGGCCCGCTTCGCGTTGTGCGGCGCCCTCGCCGGACAGGTCGGCGGAGGCGACGGCGGGCACCCCCGCCTCGACATCATGACCGCGCTCGTGCACGAGGTGCAGATCCGCCCCTTCACCACCAGGCACACCCCCGACCAGGTCCAGGCCTGGAACACCCACTACGCCCGGTGGTACGCCCAAGGCCGGATCAGGTTCGCGCACACGCTCCTCGAAGGCACCCTCCAGCGCGCCATCACCGCCCAGGACGAGCTCCTCGCCGGCGTGCACCGCGGCAACGTCATCGTGAGACTCGCCGACTAGACGAGCCTCCTCGACCCGGCACTCCCGGTCAGGACACCGGAGAGAAGGAGGCGGCCTTGTGCCAGGTCTCCTGACGGAGGAGATCGAACAGGGCCGTCTCCGCCGGGCCCGCGCCGGGCCGGACCACGGCGATGACGGGCTGGGACACGACCGGGAACACCGGGCGGACGAGGTGCTCGTGACCGTGGGGCACCGCGGAGGCCGGGACGAGCGTCACCCCCAGCCCGTGGGCGGCCCAGCGCACGGCCGTCGCCGTCTGGGACACGCGGGCGACCGTGGTCGGGGTCAGCTCGTTGTCCCGCAGCACGTTCAGCAGCACGCCGTCGAGCGCGCTGTCGCGGTCGAACCGCACCCACGGCTCCCCCTCCAGTTCCCGCAGGTCGACCCGGTCCGCGGCGAGCCGCGGGTGCCCGGCGCCCAGCACCACGACGAACTCCTCGTCGCCGAGGTGGTGGGCATTGGCGGGGGACCGCTCGCACGCCGCCATCAGGGCGAGGTCCAGCACACCTCGGCGACACAGCCGCTCCAGCTCGGCGGAGCTCGGCTCCTCGAAGACGGTGACCTCCAGCCGGGGGAAGCGGCGACGCAGCGTGCCCAGTGCGCCCGGCAGCTGCCGCGTGCCGAAGCCCATCTGCGCCGCGACCACCAGCTCGCCCACCAGATCATCGGCGCCGGCCCGCGCCGTCGCCCGCGCCCGCCGCGAGGCGTTCACCGCGACCTCCGCCTCCCGCAGGAACGCGCGGCCGACCACGGTGGGCACCAGCCCGGTCGCCGTGCGGGCGAACAGTTTCACGCCGAGTTCCCGCTCCAGGCTGCGGATCTGCTGGGACACCGACGGTTGAGCCACGCGCAGCAGCTCCGCCGCCGCCGTCACCGAGCCCTGCTCGGCAACGGCCAGCGCGTACTCGAACTGACGAAGGCTCATCGGCTCCCGTCTCCCTCCCTGCGGTGGACCGCGGTCCTCCGGGTGCGCTCGCTTCCTGACTGTGGGGAACGTCGGCAAGGATCAGGGCGATTCCCACGGGGACGCGGACCGGCCCGGACTCACGCCTGCCCCGATGCCGGCTCCACCACCTCACGTCCGAGGGCGCGCCGAGCCGGGTGGGCGGGGCCCCAGGCGCCCGCGCCGCGCGAGATGTACAGCCCGAGCTCGCGAGCGTCGGGCAGCAGCTCCGCTACGACGCTGCCACGCCCGCAACGTCTTACAATGCCGTGATCAATGGATGGTCACCGGTGGGCGATTTCGGCTGTGATGGCTGGGCCCTCCTGCTGGATCCATGTCTCTGCACGAGGTAGTCGGTCCTTCGCTCCCTCGTTCCAGAAACGTCGGAACACCGGGTCTCTTTCGGCTGCGGCGCGCATGTTGACGTGGAAACGGCCGATCATCGCAGTCGCCGTGGGCACGAGGACGCGGCGCTGGTCCGGCGTCATGTCATAGGCGTCGGCGAACACCGCGACGCGGTGCGGGATGTCAAGGTCGCGGAAGGCGGGCGCCCGGTCCTCGGGATGCATCAGGGGTGCCCAGTAGTAGAGGGCATTGGCGATGTCGTCGACCCGTGTGGTGGGCCTGGCCAGGTCGAAGTCGATGAGCGCCGCGGGCAGGCCGTCGCGGAAGACGACATTGCCGGGGCAGTAGTCACGGGGGCTCACCAGCGGCGGCTCACCGTCCGGGGTCGAGTTCCGGACCTGTGTTCCGGGGATCCCGCCCCAGACGGCGTCCTCTGGTACGGCCCAGCCCTCGGCGGCGTCGTGCAGCCGACGGATCAGCTGCGCCAGTGCGACCAGCACCTCTTCTTTCGCCGTCTCCGGCGGGAGAGGTTCACGGGGAACGTCGCCGGGGACGAAGGACAACACCTCGCGGCCCTGTTCGTCGAGTCCGAGAGGGACGGGCGCCTCGGAGAAGCCTGCGGCGTGCAGGTGCGCCAGGAAGGCCTGGATCGTCAGGGTGAACGGCCGGACCGGGCGGCGCACGGTGTCCCCGACCCGCACGATGCCTTGGGTGACGCCGTCACCGACCAGCGGTTCCTCATCGGACCGATCGATGCCACGGCTCTGGTCGGTCACGGATTCTCCATGGGTGTCGGTTCGGGTTGACCAAACAGCGTTGACCAAACAGCGTTGACCAAACAGCGTTGACCAAACAGCGTTGACCAAACAGCGTTGACGCTGACGCGGAAGGCGGGACCGGACCAGTGGTCGGCGCGCGAGCTCGAGGAGGGTGGCGCGCCGGTTCTCTCGTAGCCGGGCGCCACGCTTCGTCTGTAGATCGAGTACTACGTCGAGCGGCTTGGCGCTGTCCGGCACGCAGGCGGCGGAGGCTCCGGGTCAGGCCCGACGGAGGACGCAGAACTCGTTGCCCTCCGGGTCGGCGAGGACGATCCACGGGACGTCGCCCTGGCCGACGTCGGCGAGCGTCGCGCCGAGGGTCTGCAGCCGGGCCACCTCCGCCGCTTGATCGTCACCGGGGTACGGCAGCAGGTCGATATGGACGCGGTTCCACACGGTCTTCACGCCGGGCGTTGTGCGGATGAACTCGAGATACGGCCCGACACCCTTGGCCGAGCGCAGCCGAGCGTGATCGTCGCTCACCTCGTGCAGGGTCCAGTCCGTCGCCTCGCCCCAGAACCGGGCCATGGCCCGCGGGTCCGCGCAGTCGACCACCACCGCGGCGATCGGCCCGGTGTCGCGGTAGATCTCGCGAGGCTCCAGCACGCAGAACACGTTGCCCTCCGGGTCGGCCAGAACCGTCCACGGGACGTCGCCCTGGCCCACATCGGCGGGCGTCGCACCGAACTCCTTCAGGCGCGCGACCAACTCCGTCTGATGGGCCGCAGAGGTGGTGGCAAGATCGAGATGCGCGCGGTACTTCACCGTCTCAGGGGCCGGGACGGTGACGACATCGACGCAGACGGCGACGGGGTCCGGCCAGACGAAGCCCACGGGTTCGACGTTCGTCACACCGGGGCCCTCGCTGGAGACGCCCCAACCGAGCGCCTCCGCCCAGAATCGGCCGAGCGCCGAGTCATCGCGAGCCTTGAAATTCACCTGAACAAGTTGCAGCGCCATGCCGCCCACCCTAAGCCCCGCAGAAAAACCGGCGTCCGCCGCAGGTCGAGCTGCTTGACCCAGGCCTGTGAGACCTCCAACCAGACGAACGCGTCGGCGTGGAAGCTGAACGTGCCAAGGTCGACATCACGGTTGGCGCCTGTTGGGAGCCGCACAGTTGCGCGAGCTGGAGCCGATGCGCGGGGCCGGAGGGATGGTCAGCGGATTTTGCCGGAGGCAGTAGGCACGATGGGATGCCGCGGGTGGTGAGGTGTCCTGCTTGTTCGCTCGCCCGTCACCGACGAGACCGGGCGACGGTTTCGTCGAACGAGGGCAGTGGCTTGATCAGCGGGTTGAGGATCTCCGCGGCTTCCTGCGTGGTGATGACGTCGGCCGGGTCGAGCTTGATGATCTCGGCATTGTCGGGGTCGACCTCCCAGACGTCCTCGCCGATGAGCCGGCCGTGGTCGTCGTAGGGCCAGACCATCTCCTCGCGCGCCTTGTAGATGTACATGGCGTTCTCGTCGTCGATGTCGAACCCGGCGGCGGCCAGGACCTTGCCCGGCTTGAACTGGTAGCCCGTCATCATGGAGGCGACCATGTTGTCGCCGACCGCGATCTTCTCGTCGTCGGTGTACATGACGCACTCGCCGGTCTCGGCCCAGGTGCGGTACAGGTTGCGGATCGCGTCCTGTCCTCGCAGGGTCGTGTTGAGGCCGAGGGCGTGGAGGTGGTAGACGGGATCTTCCACCATCATGTCGGGCGCGAAGATCTCTTCGTACCGTCCGGCGATCTCCAGGTAGCGGTGGCGGTGGTAGGCCTGCAAGAGGAACCGGTGCCGCGGGTTGTCGGTCGTTTCAAGCAGGCGCTCGATCGCCTGGTTCGTCTTGGTGATGTCGAGCTTCATGCTGGCACTTCCCTTCTCCGCTTGAGGTGGCTTCACGAGGCCTTGGTCACCGCGCCTTGGTCACCGCGCCTTGGTCACCGCGGGGGGTTTCCAGGTGCCGTCGATGGCGCTCTGCCTGGGCCAGTACATGCGAAGCATGAGGTTGAAGTCGCCGGTCGGGGCGGGTAGCCAGTTCGACTGGCTTCCCGCGGGAGGGTCGTGCTGGATGGACAGGTCGACTGACCCGTCCGCGTTGGCGGCCGGCTGGGCGGTGTGCCCGATCTCGTACCGGTCGATGGGGTTTTCGAGCAGGAAGCCCTGGGCGTCGTACATGGTGATCGACCAGAACGCGTCGGCCGGCGGAGTCTGGCCGGGTTCGAAGTGGATGGTGTATGTGTTGGCGCCGTTCAGCTGCTGTTTCGTGCCGTCGACGAAGGTCAGCGGATAGATGGCGTCCTGGGGCAGGTTCGCGCCCAGGCCCTGCCAGGCGGTGGCCGCGCGCCGGAGATAGTCGGTGCCGTAGCTGCCCAGGTCGGTGGCGTATCTCCAGCCGTTGACGTCCTCGCCCAGCGTGGCGACGCCCGCCTTGATCCGTTTCTGCGCCTCGGCCGGCGCTTGGTCGAGTGCCTGTGCCGTGGCCTCGTCGAGAGTGTCGGCGCTGAACGGCCGGCCCGGCCGGATGCCGAGTTTCGCCAGCGTGGCGACCATGGGCGCGTCCGCCGGGGCCGGGGGGTTGGCCCGCATGGCGGTGGCCAGGTGGGAGAAGAAGGTCCGGGCGTTCATCTTCTCGACCTGAGCCGGTGGAGAGGCGGCGGAAATGGCGGGATCGGTCTTCCCGGCCGGAGGCGTGTACGGGCCGTTGCCGTACCTGCTGAGCGGCTGGAGGGTGTACCGGGCCACGAGCTTCAGCACGGCGGGCAGGTCGGAAGGTCCGTTGAGCTGCGTGCGGCCCAGGACCCACGCCGTGTCGGTAGGCGACTTGAGCTGCTTGACCCCGTCGGGAAGGGAACCGCGCCAGTTCGGGCCGGTGATGGCGAAATCGCCCTCACCGGTGCCGGTGGTCCGCTCCCCGGGTGAGGCGAACACGTTGGTCCAGCCGTCCAGCATGGGCATCAGGTAGTAGCGGCCGTGGGTGTCCGGCACGTGCAGCACGATGGGTTCCTTGGCCAGATCCAGCCAGGCGGAGGTGTAGAGGGTGTCGACGTTCGGCGACACCACGCCTTTGAACGCGGGCCCCGGGACGTTCTCGCCCTTCCCGAACTGGTTGATCGGCGCCCTGAAGGTGAGCGGATCCGGCTTCTCCACGTTGGTCATGGTCTTCTTGGAGGTCTCCATCAGGACCAGGGGATAGCCGTAGATGTACGCCTGGACGGCATCCTCGTTCAGGTCGCCGCGCATGGTGCGTGAGGCGCGGTGGCGGGTGGAAGTCGGATCCATCGTGTCTCCTCCCCGTGAGAGGGAGATCGTGAGAGCCCTTCCGACGTGCCACTTCATTCTTCAACGGCTCATAAGCCCTCAACAGGCCCGATAGGTAAACCGTGTCCCATGGTTCTGCTCCTGGGGATTGCCGGGCTCTGCTCCTCCAAGTCCAGCCGGTCGGTGGCTGCGGCCAGGTCGCCGGCTACCGGGAGCGCACCTGGTGACGCGGGCGCGGGTGCGTCAACTCCACGTCGCCGAATCCGGGTCGATGCCTCGATCGCGGGCGTTGGCGTCGATGATGTCTCGGAGCCAGCTGACCAGGCCCGGCTCGATCGCGTCGTAGTAGGCCAAGAAGCCGGGATCGGCGGCGGAGCTTCTTCCCAGGCACACATGCATCGAAAGGGTGCAGTCGAAGTACACGCCGATGGAGGCCCTGTGCCGTTCCGCCAGAGCGTTGGCTTCGGCGCTGCCTGGCCTGACGCCGGCGCGCTTGGCTGCTGCCAGGTCGTTCTCGAGTGTCGTGATGTTGTCGGCGACCTGCTGCCAGTCCTCGGGGGTCATGCCCGCGGCGCGCTCGGCGAACTGCGTCCATTGAGCTGTGTCGCCCCACCGGTCACGTGCGCCCGCGACCGATGACGGCTCCCAGCGCTGCCCGAAGATCGCGACCTGTTCCTCCGGGGAGAGCAGGATGCCGGAGTTCGCGGCTTCGATCATGCGGTCGACCGCGTCGACCATGGCCCGCAAGCGGGAGATGCGATCGACGAGCTGGGCACGCTGTTGCCTCAGCGGCACGGTCATGTCGGCCGTCGGAGCATCGAGAAGTTCACCGATGTCGTCGAGGGACAGACCGAGCTCGCGGTAGATGAGCACCCGGTGGATGCGTGCGACGTCGCCCGCCGAGTAGAGCCGGTAACCGCCGGCGGATCGCCCGGACGGGCGGACGAGCCCGATCGCGTCCCAATGATGGAGGGTGCGGACGGTGACCCCCACGTGCGATGCCGCGGCCCCGACGGTCAGCCCGCCGGCCCCGGCGGCATCGTCCATCGCGGCGTTGGTCACGCCGTCGAGTCTGACATGCTCGTGCGCGGTTTCCCTCCTTGGGCACGGTGAAGCGCGGTTGCTTCGAGGTCGTGTGCCGCGGCCCTGCCGGGATCGAAGCCAACCTCCGGCTGGCCGAACCCGACGCGGACGCGGCCGAGCGAGGCCGGCATGAGGAACTACTTACGCTGAATGGGCGCTACGTCCAGCTTTGGGTCCACCGTGCGCACGCCGCCGGCTGGCGGATCACGGGTCAGAACGCGTCGGGGTAGAGCTGCTCCGCGATCTGCCGCACGATCGAGATGTTGCCCAGCGTTCCGGGGAACACGTCGGCGCTGGAGACCGCGATCAGCCGATCGTCGCGCACCGCCGGCATGTCCGGGAAGGTAGTGGTGAGGTACTTGCGGGTCGCGGCCTCGTGCTTCTCGTCGTACACCGAGAACACCAGCGCGTCGGGCTGCTCGGACGCGAGGGACTCGGGAGTGATCGTCGCGGCGAAGAACTTCGCGAACGCCGGCTGGTCGGGAGCGTAGACGTTGTCGGCCCCGGCCAGGCGAAGGATGTCGTACTCGATGCCGGCGCCGATGGCCTGCAGGGTAGTGCCGTCGACGTACACCTGCGCGACGCGCAGCTTGTCCACGTCGGCGAGCGCCTTGGCGACCTCGTCGAGGTCGGCCCGGCCCTTCTCGATGAGCTCGGCGGCGGCGTCTTCAACGCCGAAGATCTCGCCGATGTTCTCCAGATCGGTGAACAGGTCCGTGACCTCACCGGTCATGCGCCGGTCCTTGCACCCGCCGTTGGCGACGTAAACGGCGACTCCGGCCTGCTCGAGCTGCTCGATGCTGGCAAAGCCCTGCTCCGCGGTGAACTCGTAGGTGGTGGGCGAGTAGACGAAGTCCGGTTCGACGGCCAGCAGGTCCTCGCGGCTGGGCGGGGTGACCCCGCCGATCACCGGAATGTCCTCGGCAAGCGGTGCCACGTCCTCAGGCAGTGCCTGCGCCCTGGCCTGGGCCTGCCCGGCGACGCGGTCGGCCAGGCCCAGCCGCAGCAGCAACTCGGTCTGCGCCGGATGCATGCCGACGGCTGCTTCTGGAGCGCCGTCGACGACGACCTTCCGGCCGCAGTTCTCCAGCGTCACCGCGGCGGCCGCGCCGGACCCTTCGGAGGCCGGGGTCACAGAGGAACCGCAGCCGGCGAGAAGCAAGGCCAGGGCGACGTTCGCGATGGCGGCGGATCGTGCGGGGATGCGAGAGACGCGGGTCATGTGCGGACGCTGCTTTCTGTTCGGGTGGAGGGCGGCACGTCCTGGCCTTCGCCGCCATCGAGGCGGCGGAAGGCGAAGACGGGATCGTCGGCGTCGCCGAGGACGCGGACGTCCACGCCGAAGGTGGTGCGGATCAGCTCGGGGCTGAACACTCGGGCCGGCGGCCCGGCGGCGACGATGCGACCGGCGGCGAGCACGACGACACGGTCGCAGTACTGGGTCGCGAGGTTCAGGTCATGGAGAGCGGCGATCACGGTGCGCCCCAGACTGCGCACTGTGCTCATCAACTCGTGCTGGTGGCTGATGTCGAGATGGTTGCTCGGTTCGTCCAGCACCAGCACCGGGCTCTCCTGGGCGAGGGCGCGGGCGAGCATGACGCGCTGTCGCTGCCCCCCGGAGAGGGTGGCGACCATGCGGTCGGCGAGGTCGGTGATCTCGGCGCGGCGCATCGCCTCGTCCACGATACGTAGGTCGTCCGGGGTGTCCCGGCCGAAGGAGGCGTGGTGCGGGGCACGGCCGAGCAGCACCGTCTCCTGAACGCTCAAGTCGAAGTCGGTCACCGGGTCCTGGAGCATGACCGCGACCGCGCGTGCCGCCTGCCTGCCGCTCAGGCGCTGCACGTCCTGCCCGTCGAGGCGCACCGTGCCCTGCCGTGGCTTCAGCGCACGGTAGAGCGTACGCAGCAGCGAGGACTTTCCGCTGCCGTTCGGCCCTACCAGGCCCACCACCGTGCCCGAGTCAACGGTCAGCGACGCCTGTTGCACCACGTCCCGGCCGCCGAGGGCGACGGTGACGTCGTCGAACTCCACCCTCATCGGCCGAACCCCGCACGCTCGGCCCCGTTGCGCCGCATCAGCCACAGGAAGAACGGGGCACCGACGAAGGCGGTGAGAATGCCCAAGGGGATCTCCGTCGGCGCCGCGACCGTACGCGCCAGCAGGTCGGCGATCATCAGGAACACCGCCCCGCCCAGCACCGTCACCGGCAGCATCCGCCGATGGTCCGCACCGACCGCGATCCGCGCGATGTGCGGGATGACCAGCCCGACGAACCCGATCCCGCCGGCGACCGAGACCACGGTGCCGGTCAGCAGCGACGCCACCACCAGCAGCAGCCCGCGCAACCGGGAGGCGTTCACGCCCAGCGAGACCGCCGACTCGTCCCCGGTCAGCAGCGCGTTCAGCGACCGCGCCAGCAGCGCCGCGATCACCCCGGCCACCACGAGCGCGACAGCCGGGCCGATCAGGCTCGGCATCGACGCCGCCGACACACTCCCCAGCAGGAAGAACAGCACACTGACGACGTTCTGCGCGTCCGTGGAGATCGTCAGATAGCTCGTCACCGCACTCAGCAAGGTTCCCAACGCGACACCGGCCAGGATCATCCGCATCGGCGACAACGCCCCGTCCTTCCGTGCCAAGGCCCCCACGGCCACACAGGCCGCCAATGCGCCCGCGAACGCGGCCACGTTCAACGACAACCCGCCCAGCGCGGCCGACCCGAACACGATCACGAGCACCGCCCCGACACTCGCCCCGGAGGACACGCCGAGGATGTAGGGCTCGGCGAGCGGATTGCGCACCGTGACCTGCATCAACGCGCCCGCCAGCGCCAACCCGGCACCGGCCAGCGCCGCCAGCAGCGTCCGCGGCAGCCGGAACTGCCACACCGCCTGATCCTGCAACGGCGTCAACGACCCATCCGACATCCACGGCATCCCCGGAACCAGATGCCCGATCACGATCTGAGCCGCCTCCCCCAGGCTCACCGCCACCGATCCCACCGCACCGGACAGCACGACCAGAACACACGCTGCGACCGAGAGCGCCACGCAGGTCAGCCCCGTGCGCCGCGCCAGGCGACGCCGCGCGCGACCAGGCACGGCTTTCTGATCATCAGAGGTGGGGGAGCGCTCAGACGAACTTAAGTACACAACGCGGCATGCTAGCGAAAATGACTATCATGTTCAATTTTCGACGTCGTGATGCTTTGGGTGAGGTGAAAATCATTTTTATCCGTAGACAGTGAAAATCATTACCATCTACGCTCTCCCACAGCAAGGGGTGAACTCGTCCCCCGAGGCGGGACGGTGGGAGGGACTGCGCGTGATCGTTCATCGCCGGCTGCTGCAGCTGGCCGGCAGCGTCAAGGGGCCGATCGCGGCCTGCGTGGGGCTGGGCCTGGCGGTCAGCGCCGCGTACGTCGCCCAGGCCGTCCTGCTCGCCGCCGCCCTGTCCGCCCTGGTGCGCGGCGACGTCCCCGCCGTGGTGCGCCTGGTGGCCTGGACGTTCGCCGTGATCGTGACCAGGGCGGCGCTGCTGTGGGCCAGGGAGTCCGTGACGGTGTGGGCGGGCGCGGTCATCAAGGCCAGGCTGCGTGACCGGCTGATCGCCCACCTCGCACGCCTGGGGCCCGCGCATCTGACCGGCGCCCGCACCGGCCATGTGCAGACCACGCTGGTCGACGGCGTCGAAGGCCTCGATCCGTACTACAGCCGTTATCTGCCGCAGGTCGTCGTCACTTTCTGCGTGCCCGTGGCGTTGGTCGGCTGGTTGTTCACGGTCAACGCGGCGGCCGCGGCGATCCTCGCCGTCGCCGTGGCGAGTGTGCTGATCATCCCGAGGTTCTGGGACGCCACGCTCCTCAAACGGGGGCGCGGCCGCTGGACCGCCTTCGCCGAGCTGGCCTCCGACCATCTGGAGGCGATGCAGGGCATGGCGACCCTGCGGGCGTTCGGGGCCGTGGACACGCTGGGGGCGCGGCTGGCACGCCGGGCGCACGACCTCTACGTCACCACCATGCGACAACTCAGGATCTCGCTGGTGGAGACCGGGATCAGCGCTCTGTTCATCCAGGCGGGCACGGCCGGGGCGATTCTGGCCGCGACGACGGCGGGGAGCGCGTGGGAGGCGTTCGCGGTCCTGGTGATCACAGTGGAGTGCTTCCGGCCGGTGAAGAACCTCTCCGATGCCTGGCACGCCGGATATCTCGGGATAACGGCGGTCGACGGCATCGAAGACCTGCTGTCGGCGTCCCCGGCCGTCGAAGATCGAGGGAGGCGGAACGACTTTCCCGCGGTGGCCACCATCACGTTCGAGCGCGTCACGTTCACCTATCCAGGCGCGGAACACCCGGCCGTTCGAGACGTCGGCTTCACCGTCGAGCACGGCCGGACCGTGGCGCTGGTAGGCCCGTCCGGCGCGGGCAAGAGCACGCTGGCCGCTCTCCTGCAACGCCACTACGACCCCGGCCAGGGAACGATCAGCATCGGCGGAGTCGACATCCGCGACCTCACACTCGACGCGCTGCGCGGTGGCATCGCGGTCGTGGCCCAGGACACCTATCTGTTCCACGGCACGGTGGCCGAGAACCTGCGCCTGGCCCGCCCGGACGCCACCGACGAGGAACTGGCCGCCGCCGCCCGGCTGGCCGCCGCCCACGACTTCATCGCCGAGCTCCCCGACGGCTACGACACGCGGGTGGGTGAACGGGGGACGACGCTCTCGGGCGGACAGCGGCAGCGCCTGGCCATCGCGCGGGCGCTGCTCGCCGACGCCCCCGTCCTGGTGCTCGACGAGGCCACCTCGCACGTGGACGCGCGTACCGAGCAGGCCTTGTCCGAGGTGCGGCGGGGCCGTACCTGTCTGATGATCGCCCACCGGCCCGACACCATCCGTCAGGCCGACCACGTGGTGGTCCTGGAGAACGGAACCGTGCTGGAGGCCGTGGCATGACCCCGTCCATCCGCTGGCTCGCGGGCGCCGTCGGCGGACACCGCCGGGCCTTCGTCTCCACCCTGGTCGCTAACCTGCTCGCCCAGCTGGCCGCGCTCGGCGCGGCCGTCACCGGCGCCTGGCTGGTGGGCCGGGTCATCGCCGGCCGGATCACGCCGATCGACGTGGCGGGCGCGGTGCTCGGCGGGCTGGTCGTGGTGGCGGCGCTGGCGGCGTGGTGGGAGACGTACGTGGCGCACGATCTGGCGTACCTGGTGCTGGCCAGGCTGCGAGGCCAGGTCTTCGACGCGGTCGCCAGGATCGCCCCGGCCCGTCTGCTGGGCCGCCGCAGTGGGGACCTGTCGGCGGCGGTGCTGTCGGACATCGAGACCCTCGAGTGGCTGTTCGCGCACACCCTGGCGCAGCTCATCACCGCGGGCACGGTGCTGACGGTGGGCAGTGTGGCGGCCGCGATGATCCACCCGCTGCTGCTGACCGTCTCGCTGCCACTGGCGGCGTGCGTGCTCACCGTCCCGCTGTGGCTGCGCAAGACCTCGCGCCGGCAGGGCGACGAGCTGCGTGCCGCCACCGCCGAGCTGACCTCCGACGTGGTCGACACCGTGCAGGGCGTACGCGAGCTGACCGCCTTCCGCGCGCTGGAGCGCCGCAGGAGGCTGCTGGCGCTCAAGACGCGCCGGCTCGCCCGCGCCCAGGCGGCGAACGCGGCGAGAGGCGGCCTCGAAGCGGCCGTCACCGACCTGCTCATCGCCGTCGCGGCCGCCGGGACGCTCCTCCTGGTCGCCACGGTGATCCGAACCCCGGCGGACGCGCCGGTGGCCATGGTGCTGGCCGCCAGCTCACTGGGACCGGCGGCGCAGGTGGCGCTGCTGCTCAAGGAGTACGGCACCCTGCGCGCGGCCGCCGATCGGGTGCACACGCTGGTCACCACGCCCGCCAACGTGCCGCCGCCGCGCGAGGTCGAGGAGGTTTCGGCCGGGCCGGACGTCGTCTTCGAGGACGTGCGCTTCCGGTACGCGGACGACGGTCCCGAGGTGCTGCGCGGGGTTTCCTTCCGGGTGCCGTACGGCAAGACCGTCGCCCTGGTCGGCGCCTCGGGAGCGGGCAAGTCCACGTGCGTGTCGCTGCTGCTGCGCTTCTGGGACCCCGACGGCGGGCGCATCCTGGTCGGCGGGGTGCCGCTGCCGCGCATCTCCGGCCTGCACCGGCACGTCACGGTGGTGCCGCAGGACGTTCACCTGTTCGCCGGCACGGTGGAGGAGAACGTGCGGCTCGGCGCCCCGGACGCCGACGCCGCGAGCGCCCTGCGCACCGCCCAGCTCACCATCGATCCGGAGCTCCCGGTCGGTGAGCGAGGCGTCACGCTCTCCGGCGGCCAGCGTGCCAGGGTGGCGATCGCCCGAGCGCTCGCCACGGAGGCGCCGGTGCTGGTGCTGGACGAGGCGGTGGCCAACCTCGACACCGACAACGAGGCTCGCCTCGCCGAGGCGCTCCAGGAAGCCGCCGCCGGCCGCGCCACGCTCGTCATCGCGCACCGCCTGTCGACCATCCGCAGAGCCGACCACATCGTGCTCCTGGAGGAGGGGCGCGTGGCCGCCGAAGGCTCCTACCCGGAGCTCGCCGAACGACTGTCCCACCTCTTCGCCCGGCGGCCTTCGTAGCGGCACCGTCCGAGGAACGGGTCGAGGCCGCCACACTACGGGTGGGCGATGTGGTCCTGGTGCGGCCGGGAGAACGCATCGGCGCGGACGGAGGCGGCCTCATCGCCGTGCTCGGTGTTCGGCGGCCTGCCCCTGCCCTTGGGGGTGCCGGGCACGGAGGGTTCACTGTCGTCGTCGGCCTCAATGGGCTGCGCCTGCTCCGCGGCGCCGCCTGGCGCCGCGCCATGGGCAGCGGTGCACGGCCTGCGCCGCCAGGAAGAGGGCGATGAGGGCGAGCACGACGGTCGCTCCTGAGGCCAGGCGCCAGCCGTACACGACGGAGGCCTGGTAGCTGATCTCCAGGCCCGCCCAGGAGGCGGCGCCCGCCACGGCGCAGGCGAGCGGGACGATCACTCGCAGACGGTGGCTGAGCAGCCGGGCGGCGGCGGCCGGAACGATCAGCAGGGCGATCATCAGCAGGGTGCCGATCGCCCTGGCCCCGGCCACGACGACGAGCGCGACGAGCACGTTGAGCAGCAGGTCCAGCCGCCGCGTGCGGTACCCCTGGGCGGCGGCGGTCACCGGATCGAACGCCACCAGGACGAGCGCCCGCCAGCAGAGCACGAGAACCACCAGCACGACGGCGACCAGCACGGCGGTCTGCGCCAGCTGGGCCGGGCTGGTGTACAGCACCCGGCCGAACAGGAACGCGGTCAGGTCGGCGGTGTAGGACGACCGCCGGGAGACGAGGATCACGCCGAACGCGAACATGCTCGTCAGCAGCACCGCGAGGCTCGTGTCCGAACGCACGCGAGCCGACAGGGCGGTGAAGACGACCGCGGTCAGTACGGCGGCGACGGCGGCGCCGGGCAGCACGCCCGGCTCACCGGCGAGGACGAACCCGGCCGCGACTCCCGGGAACACCGCGTGCGCGATCGTGTCGGTCGAGAACGCCAGCCCGCGCAGCATGACCAGAACGCCGACCGGGCCGGCCACCACCGCCAGGATCAGCAACACGGCCAGCGCCCGGGCGATGAACGGCACCTGCAGGAACGTCATGACGCCATGGCGTGGTAGAGACGCCCGGGTTCCAGCACCTCGTCGATCGCGCCGAGCGCGCGGACGGTGCAGTTGATGAGGCACGCCAGGTCGCAGGCGCGCCGGGCGAGCGGGAGGTCGTGGGTCGCGATCACCATCGTCGTGCCGGCTGCCCGCAGGCCCAGCAACGTTTCCACGATCGCGTCCTGGCTCGCGGCGTCGACGCCGTTGAAGGATTCGTCGAGGAGGAGCAGCCGCGGGGCCGCCGCGATCGCCCGGGCGAGCAGGACGCGCTGGCGCTGGCCCATGGACAGCGTCCCGAACCTGTCGCCGCTGCGCGCGGAGAGGCCGACCTGGTCCAGGGCCGCCGCGGCGATCCGCCGGTCGCCCTCGCGGGGGCGGCGGAACCAGCCGATCGAGCGGTAGCGACCCATGAGCACGACCTCCCCCGCGGTGATCGGGAAGGAGGGGTCGAGGGTGTCGGCCTGCGGCACGTAGGCCACCTCGGGGCGGGCCCGCGCCGGATCGCGGTCCAGCACCCGGATCGCGCCGCGGGTCTCCACCAGGCCGAGCACACTCTTGATCAACGTGGACTTGCCCGCGCCGTTGGGCCCGACGAGCGCGAGGGCGCTGCCGTACGGGACGCTGAGGGTGACGTCGTGGAGGACGGATCTGCCGGCGTAGGACACCGACAATCGCTCGCAGGTCAGCGCCGCCTCAGCCGAGGGCATCGACGATCACCTCGGTGTTGTGCCGCATCATCGTGATGTAGGTGTCGGCGTCGCCGCCGGCCGGGCCGAGGGAGTCGCCGTACAGGGCGTTCTCGCCGCCCACGACCTGCACGCCCGCCTCCGCGGCGAGGGCCTGAGCCGCCTTGGGAGGCAGGGTCGATTCGGAGAAGATCGCCTTGACGCCGGCGTTCTTCACGCCGGCGACGAGGTCGGTGAGGTTCTTGCCGGTGATCTCGGCGGAGGTGTCGAAGCTGGGGATGATCGCGCCGACGTAGGTCAGGCCGTAGCGGTCGAGGTAGTAGCCGAAGGCGTCGTGGTTGGTGACGACCTTCCTGTCGCTCCGCGGGATCGTGGAGATGCGCTGCTCGATCCAGTCGTCCAGCCGATCGAGCTCGGCGTCGTAGGCGCGGCGGCGCTGGGCGTAACCGGCGGCGCCGGAGGGGTCGGCCTTGGCCAGCGCCTGCTCGATGTTGGCCGCCATCACCTTGGCGTTGGCCGGATCGTGCCAGATGTGCGGGTCGTGCTCGCCGTGCTCGTGCTCGCCGTCCGGGTGCTCCGCGGCTTCTTCCTCGTGGTGGCCCTCGCGCAGGTGGGCGCCCCGGCTCGCGTCGACCACCTCACCCGCGTGTCCGGCCGAGGAGACGGCCTCGTCCAGCCACGGCTCGAAGCCGACGCCGTTCTCCACGATCACGTCCGCGTCGGCGAGCGCCTGCAGGTCGGCGGGGGAGGGATCGAAGTCGTGCGGGTCCACGTTCGGCCTGAGCAACTGGGTGACGTGTACGGCCCCGCCCCCGATCTGCCGCGCGAAGTCGGCCACCTGGGTGGTGGTCGCCACGACGGAGAGGGTGTCCGCCGCCCCCTCGGCCGGCTCCCCTCCACCGCCGCACGCGGCCGACGTCAGCAACGCGAGGATCATCGCGCCTTGGAGCGTTCGCTTGAGCACGTTCTCTCCTCAACCGGGGGGCTTGTACCTGTCGCGACCACCATGAGGGATAATGAAAACCATTGTCAAACTGAGCGGGTCGCGGCTATGGTCGGCGCGGCAGGGACACGCCGTGACGGCGCAACAGCTGCATGCCGTGCTGCTGAAAGGCGGAGGATCACATGGGCGGTTTCGTGGCTGAAGAGAGGGCCTGCGCCTTCGGCGGGCACCCGGCGTGAGCGCGTTCACCTGGCGGGCCCTGGTCGAGCTCATCCTGGTCGGAGCGGTGTGCGGCGTGCTGGGCGTGCACATCGTGCTGCGTCGCCTGGCCTACACCGCCGACATGCTCTCCCACGTGATGCTCCCCGGCGCCGTCGTCGCGACCCTGGCCGGCGCCGACCTCCGGCTGGGAGCCGCCGCCGCGGTCGCCGCGGCGGGCGGCGCCACCGTGCGCCGGGCCACGCACGGGAAGACGAGCCAGGCCACGATCACCGGAGTGATCGTCAGTGGCTCTCTCGCGGTCGGCGCCGTCCTGGCCTCGGCGTCGGACGGCTTCCGGGTCGACCTCGCCGCCGCGTTGGTCGGCTCGCCGCTCACCGTGACCGCCTCCGACATCACGGTCTTCGCCGCCATCGGGCTGGTGGTCCTGGTCACGCTCGCCGTACTGGCCAAGGAACTCACGTTCGCCGCGTTCGACCCGGTGGGCCTGCGGGCGCTCGGCTGTCCGGCGAGGTGGCTCGACGCACTCGTCCTCATCCTGCTGGGCGCGGTCGTCGTGGCCGCCGTCCCGGCGGTCGGCTCCATGCTTCCCCTGGCGCTGCTCGCGGGACCGGCCGGAGCCGCGCTGCTCTGGGCCCGCCGGTTGGTGCCCGCGATGGTACTCGCCGCTCTCCTCGGCGCGGCCGCCGGAGCCGGCGGCCTGGCGCTCTCGCTGACCTACCGCCTCGCCACCGGAGCCACCGTCGCCCTGGTCTGTGGCCTGATCTTCCTCGTCGCATGCGGGTTCGCGGCGGCGCGGCGAGCGGGGTGAACGTGCAGAACGGTGGAACACCACTCGCCCTTTCGGGCGGACGGCACGACGAACCCGGTCATGCGGACGGTCTTGCCGGCGAGCGATCTGCTCTGGGGACCTATTCGTAAGGTTCGGCCGGTTGCGCAATGGCGGTGACTTCGGTGGCGCAGCAGTTGATCCGCATCCTGGTGATGTTCCAACCGGTCTCGGAGCGTACGGCGAAGCCGGTCAGCCGCACCTTCCTGCCCCTGAGCGAGGAGTTCGACGGTGTGTAGGCGCGCCCGATGAACTCGCCCAGCGTCAGCTCCGTCACCTCTCCACGGCCGAGCTCCCCGTAGCTCGCGGTACGGGAGGGCGCGGGCGCACCGTCGTCGAGCCTGGCCGCGAACGCGCCGAGTGGGGGCGGCTCGACCATCACCACGGCGAACACGGGCGCGGCCGGCAACCACGCCACCCGGGAACCGTGCGCGCCGGGCCGGCCCAGCCAGTCCTGGACGACGGCCAGCAGGGCCAGCCCCAGCAGCATCGCACCGGCTGCTACGAGCAGCGGCCCGAAGCCGGGCTTGACGTAGTTCACGTACGTCGTGGAGAACGCCGAGATGGTCAGCAGCACCGCGCCGAGGGTCAGCAGGCCCTCCTCCCGCCGGTGCGGAGCTCGTCCTCGGGTGAGCAGAGTAACGGTTGACGTCGCAGCGATCCCCGCCTTCAGCGGGATTCGGTCACTTCCGGAGGGTCTGCCGTGGCGCCCGTGGTGGTGGAGCACCGGCGCGACCCGGATTCAGCGCTCTCGCAGGTCGCGCAGACTCCGTAGACTTCTTCGGCCCGGAAACCGTCCACGATGTCCTCCTGCCGTTCCGCCACCATCCCGCAGACGCGGCACACGAGATGATGGTGACTGGCGGAGCCGCACAGCCGGTACACGCCCTCACCCATGTGGGTGAAGGCATGCACCAACCCGGCCTCCGTCATCGAGGCGAGAGCGCGATAGACAGTGGTGAGTCCGGTGGTCGCGCCGCGGTCCTGCAGTTCGGCGTGGACCCGTCGTGCCGACACGGGCAGCCGATGGGCGGCAAGGACTTCGAGCACGAGCAGCCGCTGACTGGTCACCCGGATGCCGGCCGTTTCCAGCATCGGTCCCCACCGCGCCATGTCGACCATGCATCCTCCATCAGAGGTCCACAGGGTTGCCGTCCCGTGCCACCCCTCACACGGGTGATCGGGTGATGGACCACAACCCGAGGTCGGTCGGGCCGGTTGGGGTGACGTGCAGGTCGTGTTCGGCGAGTTCGGCCTTGAACCGGTCAGGGCCGAGGATCCACCAGGCGTACTCGACCTCCACCTCCTCGGCCGGTTCTCCGTCCTGAAAGGCGCGATACGTCATGTGCCAGGTGATCCGCTCGGGCCCGGCGGGTTCGGCGCGGCCCCAGCCCTCGTACCGGCGGCGCCCGATGCGCAGCTCGGAGAAGCGGGTGTGCGGTACGGCGACGGGTTCGGCGGGGGGCTGGAGGTTGAGGACGGCGCGGCCGTCCGGCAGAAGGCGTTCGGCCAGCAGTCGCCAGATCGTGCGGCGTTCGGCTGGGTCGAAGTGGCCGATGACGTTCATGGCGACGAGCGTGCCCAGGCGGGGCGGGAGCGTGGCCTGGAGCAGGCCGTTCGGCAGCACGGTCACGCGGTCGCGCAGGTCCGGGTCCTCGTCGACCCTGGCGAGCAGGACCGCGCGCAGGCCTGGCGACGGCTCCACGGCGAAGATCTCCGCCCGCGGCAGGGCTTGTGCGATCACCCGGACGCCGTGGCCGCCGCCGGCGCCGACGTCCACGACCGGTCCAGGGGCGCCCCTCAGCGCCTCGGTGAGCACGGGGGCCAGTGCGGTCCAGGCCGGGGCGAGCATGACGTCCACGAACTCGGCGGAGCGTTCGTACTGGTCCGTCATACGATCACCTGGCCTCGCGGTGCGTCGGGTGCACGATGGGATGTCACGCGCGGTCCTCCAGATTCAGTACGGGGGCGAACGGGTCGTCGTAACGGGCCCACGCCGCGGCACCCGGCAGGATGTCGCCCTGATCGATGAGGCAGGAGTCGAGCAGGGCGCAGATGCGGTCGCGGTCGAGGTCAGGTCCGGTGAAGACGAGGTGCTGGACGCGGTCGCCGATGATCGGGTTCCAGTCCAGGGCGGCGGCGGCCCGGCGGGTGGGGGAGACCAGGTCCCAGGCCGCTTCGGGCAGCGCCGCCAGCCAGGGGCCGGCGTCCTTCACGGAGACCGCTCCCGCCACGGCGTCCCAGGCCAGCATGCGTTCGTGGCGGCTGGCCAGCCAGAACCGGCCACGGGAGCGGACTGTGGTGGTGACGAGCTCCTCCATGGCCTCGAACAGCCGGCCGGGGTGCAGCGGGCGCAGACGGTGCCAGACGACCGTGGTGACCTCGCCGGTCTGCCTGTCGGCCGGGAGCCGGGCGGTGGCCGGGTCGACGCGTTCGGCGAGGTCGTGGACGTCCAGCACCCGGCCGGTGAGATCGGGGACGGCGACGATCGGCGTGTGCGGGGCCAAATGGGCGAGCACGGCGGTCGACAGTTCGGTGTCGTCGGCGTCGCCGCCGTGCAGGGACAGGCTGGTGGCGTACTCGATCTGGCGGGCCAGCACCTCTGCCAGGTGGCGCTGGTCGCCGGGCGTCGCGGCCTGGCCGTTGTCGCACAGCCGGTCGCCGCGGCAGAGGTCCACGGCCAGGTGCTCGGCGTCCAGCGCCGTGTGCACGCAGGTCAGGCGGAGGCGGCCCGTACGGGCCAGCGCTTCGGCGACCGGGCGCGGCTCGACGGAGTCCCAGAGGTCGATGATCATTAGCGGCGTGTCCGGGGAGCGCCGTACGAACTGGGTGAGCTCGCGGATGGTGCCGTGGACGCAGTCGTGCTTGAGACGCACCTCGGCGCGGTCCAGGACGCCGGAGACGTCGCGGATCACGCGCTCGATCCGGCCCGCGGCGATGGCGTGGTGGATCGCCACGGCTCCCGGATGGCGCTGCAACAACCGGTCGACCGCGTCGGCCCGGGCACCGGCGTACAGGCCTCCGACCAAGGCGACGGGAATGGGCACAGGACCCTCCAAGGCAAATCAGGATATGTTCATGCGCTGGGGCGGGAGGCGTACGGGAGCAGGGCCATCTCGCGGGCGTTCTTGACGGCCTTGGCGATCAGGCGCTGCTGCTGCACGGTGACGCCCGTGACGCGGCGGCTGCGGATCTTGCCCCGGTCGGAGATGAACTTGCGGAGCAGGGCGGTGTCCTTGTAGTCGACGCGGTCGACGTGCAGGAGCGGGTTGGGCTTCTTGCGCGGTGCGCGGTGGTTCTTCATGCGTTCTCCTTGATCAGGATGGGCGCGAACGGGTCGTCGTAACGGCTCCACGCGTCCTCACCGGCTCGTTCCTCCTCCTCGGTGAGCAGGCAGGACTCGAGGAGCGTGCGGAGGCGGGCGGTGTCGAGGTCGGGGCCGGTGAAGACCAGGTGCTGGACGCGGTCGCCGCACTCGGGGTGCCAGTCGAGCGTGGCGGCCGTACGGCGGGCGGGGGAGACCAGGTCCCAGGCGGCCCCCGGCAGCGCGGCCAGCCAGGGACCCGCGTCCTCGACCGAGACGATGCCCGCGACGGCGTCCCAGGCGAGCAGCTGATCGGGGCGGTTGGCCAGCCAGAAGCGGCCTCGGGAGCGTACGGACTCGGTGCCCAGCTCGTCCACGGCCTCGAACAGGCGGGCGGGGTGCAGCGGCCGGCGGCTGCGCCAGACGGCGGTGACGATCTCGTCGGTCCGGGCGTCGCCGGGCAGCTGGGCGGTGGCGGGGTCGACGCGTTCGGCCAGTTCGCCGGTGCACACCCGGGCTCCGGTGCCCGGCGGCAGCGCGTCGATCGTGTGGACCGGGGTGAAAGGGGCGAGGTGGGTGAGCACCGTACGGGACAGCTCGTGGTCGTCTTCGTCGCCGCCGTGCAGCACCAGGGCGGTCGGATATTCGAGCTGGCGGGCCAGGACCTCGGCCAGGTAGCGCTGGTCGCCGGCGGCCGCGGGCTTGCCGACCTCGATGAGGCGTTCGCCGCGGGTGATGTCGTCGGGCATGGCCGCGGCGTCGAGCGCGGTGAGCACGGCCGTGAGGCGCAGGATCTCCTGGGCCTCGTCGCAGTCGACGGCCTCGGCCACCGAGCGGGGCTCCACGGAGTCCCAGAGGTCGGCGATCAGCAGGTCCGCACCGCGCGCGAGCTTGACGAGCTGGGGGAGCAGGTCCTCGCGGACCGTGCAGGTGACGCAGCCGTGCGCGAGGTGCACCTCGGCCGTGTCGAGCACGCCCGTCCTGTCCCGGACGGTGCGCCGGACGAGCCCTTCGGCGACGTCGCTCAGGTCGTGGTGGACGGCGACCGCTCCCGGATGCCGCGCCAGCAGCCGCTCGACCGTTGCCGTACGGGCCGTGCGGTGCAGGCCTGCGACGAGGACCACGGGGGTCGGCATAGAGCCTCCTGTTGCAGCAATGAAAACCATTGTCGTTATCATGGCATGAGTTCGCCCATGGGAAGGAACCACTTTGGCCAGAAATGAGGTGCGGCCCGTGATCAAACTCAAGTCCACGGCCGGCACCGGCTACACGTACGTGACCAGAAAGAACCGGAGAAACGACCCTGACCGGCTGACCCTCCGCAAGTACGACCCGATCGTCCGCCGGCACGTCGTCTTCCGGGAGGAACGATGAAGAAGGGCATCCACCCCGACTACCGCCCGGTCGTCTTCCGCGACCCCGGCGCGGACTTCGCGTTCCTCACCCGTTCGACGATCAAGAGTGACAAGACGATCGTGTGGACGGACGGCAACACCTACCCGGTGGTCGACGTCGACGTGTCCTCCGCGAGCCATCCGTTCTACACCGGCCGCAGCCGCGTCCTGGACACCGCGGGCCGCGTCGAACGGTTCAAGCAGCGCTACGGGAGGGCCTGATGTCCGCGCACTGCCAGCTCACCGGCGTCAAGCCGGTCTTCGGCAACAACGTCTCACATTCCCACCGCCGCACCCGCCGGCGCTGGAACCCCAACATTCAGCAGCGCCGTTACTGGCTGCCGAGCGAGGGCCGCCACGTCCGGCTCACGCTCAGCGCCCGGGCGATCAAGACGATCGACCGGATCGGCATCGAGCAGGCCGTCGCGCAGATCCGCGCGCGAGGGGAGAAGATCTGATGGCCAAGAAGAGCAAGATCGCGGCCAACGAGCGGCGCAAGGCCGTGGTCGCCCGCTACGCGCAACGGCGCGCGGAGCTGAAGGAGATCATCCGCACCGGCGCCCCGCAGGAACGCGACCAGGCCGTGCGCGAACTGGCCCGCCAGCCGCGCGACGCCAGCGCCACCCGCGTACGCAACCGCGACTCCGTCGACGGCCGTCCCCGCGGTCACCTGACCAAGTTCGGGCTGTCGCGCGTGCGTTTCCGTGAGATGGCGCATAGGGGCGAGCTGCCCGGCATCACGAAGGCGAGCTGGTAACCGTGGCCGTTCCCAAACGCCGCACCTCCCGGTCCAACACCCGGCATCGCCGCAGCCAGTGGAAGGCCGCGGTGCCCGACCTCGTCCCGATCACCGTGAACGGGCGCGAGCTGCTCGTCCCCCGGCGCCTCGTCCGCGCCTACCAGCGAGGGTTGATCACCGTCGACTGAGATGACCCGGCCACCGGGCCATCCGCCGTGCGTATGCAAGCCGGGCACGGTGGCACGGCGGGATGCCCGGTGGCCGCCACTGAGGGTGTTCAGCGGGTGCGGATGCCCGTGCCGATGAGCGAGGTGGCGTCCAGGTCGCTTAGTCTGCGCTCCGCGAGCAGGCGCTGAAACGTGGTGCGGACCTGCTCGACGACGGGTGCCTCCAAGTCGGTGAGCAGGCCGCGAAAGCCGCTGCCGAGCGCGATCCGCCAGGCGAGCATGGGGTTCAGTGGGATGTGCAGAGGCGCGCGGATCACGGTGACCCGTGCCACCCCGCGGGCGGCCAGCCAGGTGGCGAGCTTGTCCTCGGTGTCGATCCTCGCCACCGCCTGCTTGCTGGGCGGCGGGCCGATCTCGGTGTCTCGTACGCGCTCGACCGCTTCGGTGAAGAGCCGGCCGAAGTCCTCCATCGCCCCTTCGGCCCAGCTGGCGATGACCAGCCGTCCGCCGGGCCGGAGCAGTCCGGCCAGGCGGGAGACCGGCGGGTCCATGTCCGGGAGCAGGAACACGCCGTGGACGCATTGCACCACGTCGTAAAGGTGTCCCTCGTGAGGCTCCCAGGCGGTGGCGTCGCCCTGCATGAACCGGACGTTGTCCAGCCCTTCGAGCATCGAGCGGCGCCGGCCGTGGGCCAGCAGCTCCGCGGCGAGGTCGATGGCGTCCACCTCTCCACGCGGCCCGGTCGCCCGCGCGGCAGGTACCGCCGAGGCGCCCGCGCCGCAGCAGACGTCCAGCACACGTTCGCCCGGCTGGATCCGGGCGGCGGCGACCGTCGCCTCTCCGATGCGATCCCACAACAACGGCGAGACCTCGGTGTACTCAGCGGCTGCGCTGTCGAAGGCGCTGCCGATGCCGGCAGATGTCATGGGGATTCTCCGTCCGCTTCGTGGTATCCATCCGAGTGAGAAACGATTATCGTCATCATCGACTCATTGCGGCAATGAAAATCATTCCTACAACTCCACCGGCCGGTCGCTCATGAACCGGTGGCGGTGCGCCGAGCGCCTGCGCTCTCGCCGGACGGTGGCATGATCGCGTATCTCGCTCCGACAGAGGGTGTGCCCAACCTGTGGACGGGGGTCGTCGGGAGGCCCGTACCGGCAGATCACCGCGGAAAAGGCGCGCGGCATCGAGAGCTTCCGCTGGTGCGGCGACCATCGGCTGTACGTCATGGACAAGGGCGGAGACGAGAACTGGCAGCCTGCAGCCTGCTCTTCTCCGTCCGGTACACCTGGTGGGCGGCCCAGAAGCCGGCGAGTCCGATCGCGACCATGACGGCGATCACCGGCCACTGCCACGGCTCGGGTACGTGGAGTGCGAGGAACCAGACCTTGGCCTGCGAGCCGCTGAGCTTGATGCCCAGCGGCGCCAGGCCCTGCGGGAACAGTCCGAGGACGCCCACGGCCATACCGGACCACATGAGGGTCTGACGTTTGCCCGACATCGCTTCGAACGGGGACTTGCCGGCCTCCTCGCCCGTCTTCCCGGCGGTGGAGGCCGGCTTGCCCGACCGCATCAGGTACAGCAGTTCGGGCCCCTTGTCCCTCAGCGTCCTCGCCGCCACCGAGCCGAGCAGCACATGGCCGAGCACGCCCGTGAGCAGGGCGACCGGGACGCTCGCCCACAGCAGGGTGGGCAGGTCCAGGGCGTGGCCCACCCAGGCGACCCCGAGCGCGGGGCACATCGCGAGGGCGACCAGGAAGAACATCAGGAAGGACTGGCCGGTGACGTCGCCGTGGTCCATCGGTGAGTTCTTGCTCTTGTGCGGGTCCGGACCGGGCACCAGGGCGACGACGGAGACCCACGCCAGCAGGCCGGAGCCGCCGCCGAGCGCGGCGATGGTGGCGGCCAGCGCCCACGGCACCAGGGCGGCGTCGCCGTGCAGCAGGCATCCGGCGACCGTCAGTGCCAGCGTCAGCGGGCCGAAGATGGTCAGCCAGGCCAGCTGGCGGGCCCGGACGTCGGCCTTCTCCTTGCCCGGCACCATCAGGGTCAGCCAGAGTGCGGTGCCGTCTTGCCCGTAGGAGTTGCCGCAGGTCGCGGCGGCCATCAAGGCGCTGGCCGCGCCGACGAACGGGAAGGCGGCGGTGAAGCCGAAGATCAGCGGGAACAGCACGGTGATGACGGCGAAGGCGGGACCCATCACGATGCCCTGGGTGCGTACCGGGTCGCGCCACCAGGTACGCAGTTCCTTGAGGTAGATCGCACCCTGGTCGCCCCGGAACATGCTTCGGAACAGCGAGCCCCTCCGGGCGGCCTGTCGCGCGGAGGAACCGCGCACCACCGGACGGGCGATCCGCTGTGGTCCGAGCAGGGCGCTCCATGCCAGGAACAGCGCGGCCACGACCACGGCCAGGGCGAGCAGTGGTCCCACGGTCCACAGCCAGTCGCCGCGGCCGGCCGCCTCGACGGCGATCAGGCTCCAGCTGGACGGCAGCGAGCGCACCACGGTCGAGAAGGCGGGCGGGAATCCGTACTCCAGCAGCAGGGAGACCCCGATGATCAGGATCCAGGAGAAGGAGGCCAGCGAGACCATCGCGGCGGTGACGGTCGCGGTGACGACCCCTCCGAGCCGGGACTTGGCCAGCATGCGAAACAGCAGCGTGACCACCCGGGACAGCAGCACCACCAGGAGCAGGAGCAGCACCACCGCGGGGACCGACACCACGACGGCCACCCAGCTCAACCGGGCGGCGAAGACGATCAGCGCGCAGAACGCCAGCAGGGTGATGGCGGTGGTGACGGCGACCAGGGCGGCGGCGAGCAGGCCCATGGCCAGGGTGCGGCGCGGGATCGGCTGGCGGTGGAAGTGCTCCCCGTTGAGCGGCGGTTCGCCCGCGAAGATGGGGCCGGCCATCCAGCCCAGCGCCCACAGCGCGAACGTCACCGCGAGCAGGTCCATCAGCAGCCGCGGGTGGGAGAAGTCAAGGAAGGCCAGGACGAGGGTGGCGACGGCGAGGCAAAAGCCGGCGCTGTAGCCCAGGCCGTTGAGGGCCGTCTTGGCGTCGGTCGTGCTGTGGCGCAGCACGGCCAGCTTCATCCGGATCAGGATGCCAACCACGACAGGCCCTCCCCGCCGCCGATCGTCACGCCGACCAGGTCGACAAAGGTCTCCTCCAGCGAACGGCCGCCGCGGACCGCGCCGAGAGGGCCCTGCGCGACCACGCGTCCCCGGGCCATCACGGCGACGGTGTCGCAGAGTTCCTCGACGAGCGCCATGACGTGACTGGACAGCAGTACCGAGCCGCCGTGACCCACGAACCTCCTGAGGATCGTCTTGATGGTCGCGGCGGAGACCGGGTCGACGGCCTCCAAGGGTTCGTCGAGCACCAGGACCTTGGGGGCGTGCAGCAGCGCGGTCGCCAGGCCGATCTTCTTGCGCATGCCGGTGGAGTAGTCCACGACGAGGGTTCGTTCGGCGGCGCCGTCGAGTTCCATGACGGCGAGCAGTTCGTCCGCCCGCCGGTCGGCCTCCCCGGCGCTCAGCCCGTGCAACTGCCCCAGATAGGTGAGAAGCTCGCGGCCGGTGAGCCGCTCCGGCATGGCCAGCCCATCGGGCAGGACGCCCATGAGGCGACGCGCTCGCAGCGGCTCTTCCCACACGTCGATGCCGTGGACCAGCGCGCGTCCCTCGTCTGGTCTGAGCAGGCCGACGGCCATGGAGAGCGCGGTGGTCTTGCCCGCTCCGTTCGGTCCGACCAGGCCGTAGAAGGATCCCCGGGGGACGGTGAGCTCGACGTGGTCGACGGCGATCTTCTCACCGAACGTCTTGACGAGGCCGACGAGCCGTAGCGCCGGCGCTGTGGTTGGCGATCTCACGGAAGACTCCCGATATCAGTACGGCACGTGCCGTGTCGAAATGGGAGCATGCCAACGCGGAAGGGAACTGTCAATACGGCACGTGCCGTACCGCTATCGTGACGTCATGACCGACAAGCGCAGCCAACGCGCCGCCGACCGGACCGAGGCCATCATGCGGACCACGCTGGAGCTGGGCCAGGAGATCGGCTACGCCAAACTCAGCATCGAAGCCGTCGCGGCCCGCGCCGGGGCCGGGAAGCACACCATCTACCGGCGGTGGCCGTCCAAGGGTGCGCTGCTGCTGGACTCGCTGCTGTCGCTGAACGAGGCGGGCCTGGACTATCCCGACACCGGGGACATCGTCGCCGACCTGCGGGTGCAGATTCACGCGGCCGTCGATCTGCTGGCCAGGCCGCCCTTCGGACCCCTGTTCCAGGCTCTGATCGGCGAGGCCCAGCACGAGCCGCAGGTCGCCGCGGCGCTCAACGAGCGGTTCATCGCGCCGCAGGCGGACAAGACCGTCGCCCGGTTGAGGGCGGCCCGGGATCAGGGGCAGTTGTCGCCGCAGTTCGATCTGGAGCTGGCGATGGCGATCCTGTCGGGGCCGCTGTACTTCCAGCTCCTGATCACGCAGGAACCACTGACTCATGAGTACGTCGACCGGATTCTCGACGCCCTCTTCACCGGGATCGGCCCCACCCAGGCATATTGACGAAGGTCGCCGTCCGGTACCGCACCGCCCGCGGCGAACGTGACGTCTGAAATCTGCCAGCATGCTCGCGGTCGGTCGGGCGAGAATCCGCTGATGAACGCTGAAGCGCAGGGAATCCGCATCCGACACCGCGGGTATCAACCGCAGGTCCATCCCACCGCCTACGTCGCCCCGACGGCCACGCTCGTTGGTGATGTCCGCGTGGGGCCGAGGGCGCGGGTGATGTACGGTGCGGTGCTCGCTGCCGAGGGGTCTCGGATCGAGGTCGGAGAGGCGGCGGTGATCTGCGAGAACGCGGTGTTGCGCGGGTCTGCGGTCGCCGGCGATCAGCCGGTGCTTGTCGACGACCACGTCTTCGTGGGGCCGCACGCCACGCTGCTGGGCTGCGAGGTCGGCAGGTGCGTCTATGTGGCGACCGCGGCGACGGTCCTGCAGTGCGCACGGTTGGGGGCCGGCTCGGTCGTCGCTGTCGGCGCGCTCGTCCATGTGCGCACTGTTCTGCCGGACGAGTACTTCGTGCCGCCGCACACCGTGGCGCTTGACGCGCCGGTGCGGCTGCTGGCACCTGGCGATCCGGGCCTGGCCGAGGCCGTTAGGCGGGTGGGCTTCGCGCAGGTGGCGTTCGGCGTCGACGCGGAGTGGAACGACAGGATCAGCCGGTACGAGCGCATCGCGGAAGTGCGCGTCGCCGAGTTCGGCACGCACGCGGACGATGAGATTCTGAATCACGGCTAGGAGGACTTCTGATGATGTTGCCGGTCAGGCTTCCGATCATGTAGGCCCGCCGCTCGGGTCCGTGTCACCGGAGGAAATGTAACTCCGGTAATCACTGAAGAGCTTCGGGGCGAGCGTTCAGGCTCGGTGCCCCTTGCCCCGAGCGGCCAAGGGTGATCCGAGTGATGTTCCGTGAGGGGACCCCCACCGGAACACCGCCCGGCCGGGCAAGCCCTCCATGTCAGGCTGTTCCGTATAGGTGTTCCTCGTACTGTTCCAGTGAAGATCCCCTATCCGGAACACTTGGAGCCGTGAACGGAACCCGTGTCGGCTACGCCCTCGCTCTACCGGCGAACAAGACGTCGTGATCCAGACCGAGCAGCTCCGGGCCCTCGGCGTCCCCGAAGATCGCATCTACATCGGCCACAGGACCGTGCTCGTCATCGCCCACCGGCTGCACACCGTCACGAGCGCCGACCAGATCCTCGTCATGGACGGCGGCCGTCTCGTCGAGCAGGGCATCAGGAACTGCGCGACGCCGGCGGCCGGTACGCCCGCCTGTGGACCGTGCAGACCCGCCAGGAAGGAGCCCGTTCATGATCCGCCGGCTGCGTCGCCTGCTGCCTGCCCGCGAGTCCGCGGAGCTTTCGCGGCTCGTCGCCTGGCTGACCGTCGCGGCGGCGCTCCAGGGCGTCACGCTGGCCTTGGCCGTGCCGTTCTTCGACGCGCTCCTGTCGGGCCCGCCTGGCTCCGCGCTGCCCTGGCTGGCGGCGCTGTCCGGCTCGTCGTGGACTGGCGGATCGCGCTCGCGCTGGCTCTCGCCGGGCTTGTGCTGGAACGCGTCTCGGTGCTCACCCGGAACCGGATGCGACGCGTCGAAGCCGAACTGCACGTGGCCGACGACCGCGCCGCGACCCGTGTGCTCGAGTACGCCAGGGCACAGCAGGTCCTGCGTACCTTCGACACCCATCGCCGGACGCGGGACCTCGACGCCGCCCTGGAACAGGCCGCCACGGCTCTGGCCCCCGGTCTGCTCGGTTTCTCCTTCGTGCTGCAGCTCTGTTTCGCCGCCCTGCTGGCGGTGGGCGTCCTCCTGGCCACGGGCGGTTCGTTGTCGACCGGCCTGTTCGCCGGCCTGATGATCGTTGTCGCCCGGCTGGCCGCCATCGCCTCGACCGGCGCCGAACTGGCCGCGTCGGTGCGGATGAGCTCCGCCCAGCTCGCCCGCGTCGAAGAGGTGCTCTCGACACCGCCGCTGCCCGAACCCGCCACCGCGCCGGCGCCCGTTCCGACCGCCCCGCTCATGGAGGTCGGCCAGGTCACCTTCGGCTACGGCGGCGCGAACGTGCTGGACCGGGTCTCTTTCGAGCTGCCGGAGCGCGGGCTGACCGCGCTGGTGGGGCCGAGCGGCTCAGGCAAGACCACCGTCACCCGCTTGCCGGCCCGGTTCTGGGACGTCGACGCCGGCGCCATCCGATTCCGCGGCCGGGATGTCCGGGCGCTGCCGCACCAGACGTTACACGTCGGCACGGCCGGCGCGCTGTTGTCGGGCGGGCAACGGCAACGGATCTCGATCGCCCGTGCCATCCTCAAGGCCGCCCCGCTCACCGTCCTGGACGAGGCCACGGCCGCGCTGGACCCGGAGAACGCCGCCATCGTGCACCGTGCGATCAGCACGCTCGCGCGGCGCGGCTGCGTGCTGGTCGTCGCGCACCACCTGAGCGCCGTGCAGGCCGCCGAGACGATCCTGGTGCTCGACGGAGGGCGGATCGTCCACCGCGGCGTCCACGACGACCTCATGGCCCGTCCCGGGCTCTACGCCGACTTCGTCCGTGCGCTGCGCGCCAGTGAGGGCTGGGCACTGCGGCATCCCGCGGGTGGCGCGTGATCGACGAGATCCTCCCCGACGCGGTGGTGGCGGTGGAGGCCTTCGGGGACGTGCCCGGCACACGCCTGTTTCCCGAGGAGGAGGCGCTGATCGCCGGGGCCGCGCCCAGGCGGCGCAGGGAGTTCGCCACGGTCCGCGCCTGCGCCAGAGCCGCGCTGGCCGGGCTGGGCCTGCCGCCGGTGCCGGTTCTGCCAGGACCGGGCCGGGCGCCGGCCTGGCCGCCGGGCGTCGTGGGCAGCATGAGTCACTGCGACGGCTACCGGGTCTGCGCCGTCTCCCGTGCCACCGACATGTGGACCATCGGCGTGGACGCCGAGCCGAACGACCCGCTCCCGCCGGACGTCCTCGGCCTGGTGGCCGACCGGGGGGAGCGGGCGTGGATCGCCGGACTGGCCGCCCAGGATCCGGAGGTGTGCTGGGATCGGCTGTTGTTCAGCGCCAAGGAGTCGGTGTACAAGGCGTGGTTCCCGCTGACCGGCCGATTCCTGGACTTCTCCGAGGCCACCCTGACCGTGGACCCGTGCGAGCGGACCTTCTCGGCGAGCCTGGCTCCCGGCCGCACCAGGGACGGCGGCCTGGTCACCGGCTTCACGGGGCGTTGGCTGGTCCGCGGCGGGCTCGTCCTGACGGCGACAGCGGTCCCCCGCGACTGCGGACAAAGCGGGCGATCACTATAGAAATGATTATCGTTCGCATTTATCCTGACTTGGCACCGATGGACGCGCAGCGGGCCCGGCCCGTGCGTGGTCCTCCATGAAGCCCGGTTGATCGGAGATGGCGATGTCCTTGTCCCGCGGTCCGCATGACGACTCCTCGGTCGAGGGGGAGCTGAGCCGGATCTGGGGTGAGTTGCTCGACGTGGACCCCGACACGATTCCGGCCGACGCCAGCTTCCTGCGGCTGGGGGGCGACTCGGTCTTGGCCGTACGGATGTCGGCCATGGTCCGCAGGCGGCTGGCGGTGGAGCTGGCGCTGTCGGACGTGACGGTCGAGATCACGTTGGCCCAGCTCGCGGACGCGGTCCGGCGACGCCGAACCGCCGGGAACGGAGCACATCGCGCCCTGCCGGTGGAGATCGAGCACCGTGCGGACCCGTCGGCGCCGTTCCCGCTGATGCCGCTCCAGCAGGGGTACTTCGTCGGGCAGCACGACGGCTGGGAGCTGTCGTACGAGTCGGCGCACTTCTACGCCGACTTCGGGCTGACCGGCCTGGACGGGGACGAGGCGGCGGAGGCGCTGGAGGACGCGCTGGCACGGCTGGCCCTGCACCAGCCGATGTTGCGGGCGCGGATCACACCGCAGGGAGAGCAGTACGTCCTCGCCCCCGACGCGCCCGGCGCGATCCCGCGGCCCCGCGTGTACGACCTGCGCGAGTCCACGCCGCAGGAGGTGGAGGCACACCTGCTGGCCGTCCGGCACGAGATGCGCACCACCGGGCCGAACCCGCTCCACGGACCGGGCCTGGACGTCCGGCTCAGCCTCCTTCCCGGAGATCGCGGGCGGCTGCACACCGGCGAGAGTCTGCTCATCATGGACGGCTGGTCGGCGACCCTGCTCAACCGCGAACTGCTCACCCTGGCCGCCGACTGGAACGCCGTCCTCGCCCCGCTGGACGTCGACTTCGGCGACTACGTGACCTCGCTGGGCCGGCTGCGTGACAGCGAGCCGTACGCGGCGGACCGGGACTGGTGGCACGCGCGGCTCGGCGACGTGCCGCGTCCGCCCGCGCTGCCGTTGCGCGCCGATCCCCGGGACGTGCGGGCCAGCACCATGGAGACCCTGGAGAACCACGTGGCGGCGGACCGCTGGGCGGCGCTGCGCGACCAGTGCGCCTCCCGGGAGGTCACGCCGTCGGCGGCCATGCTGACCGCCTTCGCCGTGGTGCTCGCCCGGTGGGCCGGTCACCGGCGGATGCTGCTCAACTCCCTGCAGCTCAACAGGTTGCCGTTGCATCCCGACATCCATCGCGTCATCGGCGCGTTCGCCACCACGATGCTGATCCCGGTGGAGCTGGCGCAGGGCCGTACGTTCGCCGACCTGGCGGGGGAGATACAGCGGACCTTCACCGAGCACGCGGCGCACAACCTGGTCTCCGGCGTGGAGGTGTCACGGGAGCTGGCCCGGCGGCGTGAGACCACCCGGCCGGTCGCGCCCGTGGTCTTCCAGAGCACCCTCGGCATGGACGCGGCGATCGGCGCCCAGGCCGAATCCGCGGGGCCGCTGGGCGACCTGAACTTCGACGACTTCCACCACCAGCTGCGCACCCCGCAGGTGGCGCTGGAGGCCCGCTTCTACGAGATGCGCGACGAGCTGGTCCTCGTCTTCTCGCTGGTGGCGGAGCTGTTCCACACCGAGCAGGTGGACGCCGCCTTCGCCGACCTGCTGGCGCTGGTCGAGACGCTGGCCGACGGGCCGGGCTGGGACCGGATCGTCGACCTGCCCGCCGCGGCGGCTCCGGACCCCGTGCCGGGCCTGACGCTGGACCGGCTGCCGGAGCACGACGCCGACCATGGCGACGGGCCGCCGGTCGACGAGCTCGAACAGCGGATCTGCACGGTGTGGGAGGAGATCCTGGGCGTCCCCGTGCTCGACCGGGGCGCCGGCTTCTTCGCCCTCGGCGGCGACTCGCTGCTGGTGGTCCGCACCCTGGCCCGGATCGCCAAGGAAGTGGGCGGCGCGCCCAGCGTCCGCGAATTCCTCAACGCTCCCACGGTGGCGGGCGTGGCGGCGGCGGTCCGGGCCCGCCTGGCGGACGCGCGGCCATGACGGTGATCGGCGTCCTCGGCGGCGCGGGAACGGTGGGCCGGGTGGCCGTGGACCGGCTGGCCGGCTACGGGCTCGGTGAGCTGCGGATCGGCGGGCGGGACATCGACCGGGTGACGGCCGTCTGCCGGGCGACGCCCGGGGCGGCCGTGCCCGTGCGCGTCGATCTGCGCGATCCCGATGAACTGCGCGCCTTCTGTACGGGGTGCCGGGTCGTGGTCAACTGCGCCGGGCCGTCGTACCAGGTGCTCGACACCGTGGCACGGGCCGCGCTGGCGGCAGGGGCGGACTACGTCGACGCGGGCGGGGACCTGACGGCCGTCGAAGCCCTGGAGTCGGCCGCGCCGCCGGAGCTCGCCGAGCGGGCCGCGGTGTTCTCGGCCGGGGTGATGCCGGGGCTGTCCGGGCTGCTGCCGCGCCTGCTGGCGGCCGGGCCCCTGGCCCGGCTGGACGGTTACGTGGGCGGCGCCGCCCGCATCAGCGAGCTGTCGGCCGTGGACGTGCTGCTGACCCGGGGCCCGCGTTTCGGCACCGCCCTCGCGGCGTGGCGGGACGGACGACTCGCGCCCGGCGCCCTGGCCCCGCTGCACGACGTGACGTTGCCCGGCTTCGCCGGGCGGGTGCACGCCTGGCCGTTCCTGTCGGCCGAGTTCGCCAGGCTCGCCACGGAGCTGGACGTCGCGGAGGCGCGCAACTACACCGTGTACGTCACGGACGCCATCCCCCGGGCGCTGGCCGAGGCGTGGGCGGACGACGGGCCGATCGAGCGGCACGTCGCCGCGGTCGTGGCGGCGGCCGAGGCCGACCTGGCCGCCACCGGCCCGTACTACACGCTGCTCTTCCAGGCAGTCCCCGCTGCAATGCCCGCGCCCGGACAAAGCAAGGCCCCGCGCCGCCTGATCCTGCGGACGCCGGATTCGTACGCGCTGAGCGGGGTCGTCGCGGCCATCGCGACGCGAGAGGTGCTGGACGGCCGGGTCGAGCCGGGCGCCCGGTCCGCCGCCGAATGCCTGGACGCGGCCGCCGTGTTCGCCCGGCTGTCCGGCGATCCGCTGGTGACGCAGGCCGAGATCCGTTAGCGCCCCCTTTCCCGAGCATGAAGGATGAAAATGATCAACGGTAACCGGCAGACCAAATACGACGTGATCGTGGTCGGCGGCGGCCCCGCGGGGCTGAGCGCCGCGCTGGTCCTCGGACGGCAGCGCCGGCGCGTCCTGGTGGTCGACGGGGGCAACGTGCGCAACGCGCCGGCCGCCGAGATGCACATGTACCTCAGCCGCGACGGGTTCCCGCCCGCGCGGCTGCTGGAGCTCGGCCGATCCGAGCTTGCGGCCTATCCCTCCGTGGAGATCCGGCAGGGCACCGTACGGTCGGCCCGCGGCAAGAAGGAGCTCTTCGAGGTCGAGCTCGACGGCGGAGCGGTCATGCGGGCCCGGCGGCTCGTGCTGGCCACCGGGCAGGTGGACGAGCCGTACCCCATCGAAGGGCTGAAAGAGCGGTTCGGGCGCGGCGTCTACCACTGCCCGTTCTGCCACGGCTGGGAGACGCGCGACCGATCGCTGGCCGTGATCACCCGGATTCCCGCGGAGACCTCGCTCGCGCTGTACGTCGCCGACCGGTTCAGCGACGACGTGGTCCTGTGCACGCACGGCCCGCTGGAACTGCCCCCCGTGATCGCCGCCAGGCTCGGCGAGAAGGGCGTCCGGGTGATCGACACCCCGATCACCCGGGTGGCGGGTGAGCCGGGCGCCCTGGAGCTGCACTTCGCCGACGGCAGCACGCTGACCCGCCAGGACCTCTACCACCGTGCGCCCACCCGGCAGCACTCGGCGCTCGCGGCCGAGCTGGGCTGCGAGCTCAACGCCGACGGGACCGTCCGGGTGAACGAGCTGCAGGAGACCACGGTGCCGGGCGTGGCGGCGGCGGGCGACACCGCCAAACTCCCGGCCGTCCCGGACGCACCGACGCTGGTCTCGCTGGGCGCCGCGGACGGGGTGCGCGCCGCGGTGTGGATGGACGGCGACCTCTTCCGCTCCGACCTGGGCCTGATCCCGTCCTGACCGGGCGGGGGCCGGAGCCCGCGGCTCCGGCCCCCGGCTCAGTCCTTGCGGGCGACGAACAGGTGCAGCCCGGTGGCGGCGAGCGGATGATCGTCGCCCGGCAGCGTGAACATCGGGTGCAGGCCCGCGCCGCTCAGCACGTCCAGCCATTCCTCCCGGGTGAGGAACACCCGGTCGTCGCCGTTACGCGGATCATCGGGATCGAGCCGCGGCTCGCCGGTCCGCGGGGACATGAGGAACTGCATCGAGGTCAGGATGGCGGACATCTCCCGGCAGGTCTCCACGAAGACGAACAGGCCGCCCGGCGCCAGCAACCGGCCGAGCCCGGCGACCACGTCCCGCGCGTGGCGGGCGTTGTGCAGCACGTTCGCCGACAGCAGCACGTCCTGCGAGCCCGGCGGCACGTCCTGGTCGGCCGGGTCGGCGTTGATGTCGAAGAGAGCGAAACGCACCCCGGGCCGGTCACCGAAGCGCTCACGACCCAATGTCAGGAAATATCGTGACACGTCGGTGAACAGGTACTCGACGTCCTGGCCGGTCAGGGCCCGTAGCGCGTCCACGGTCGTGCCGCCGACCCCCGCGCCCAGCTCCAGCACCCGCAGCGGTCCCGCCGCGCGTCCGGCCGCCCAGCGCAACGTCTCGCCGACGGCGGCGTTGAGGTAGCGGTTGACGGTGTTCTCCCGGTACGCGCCATCGGCCGTGCCCATGTCGTCGCCGGCGAACAGCAGCGCCTGCACCGGCACCTCGTCGCGCAGCAGTTCGGGCAGCCGGTTCATGGCCGCCAGCAGGAACCGGGTCGTCTCCGCCGGATAGCCGATCGCGGCCCCGCCGGCCTCCAAGCCCGGCCCGGCCGCGACGACCTCGTCCCTGCGCACCTTGCGCAACCCGTGGAAGCGGCCCTCCGCGTCACGGGCCAGCCACCCTTGTCTCGCGAGCGTTGCGAGCCAGCGGCGCAGGATCCACCGGTGCCGCTCGGCCGCCTTCAGCGTGTCCGCTATCTCGTCGGCCGTGGCGCCGCCCCTGGTCACCCCGGTGGGGCGCAACGTGCACGCCATCGCGAGCAACGCCGCCTCGTCCAGCCGCTCCAGGAACCCCGGCAACCGCGCGGCGTCCGCGTCCGCGACCGCCTCGGCCGCCCGCTCGGCGGCGCGTCGCTGTACGTCCGTGGCCTCGTCGGCGTCGTCGGGGTCGGGGTCGGCGCCGGGTGGTTCGACCACGATGGGGATGTCGCGGTGGGGAAGCGGCGACCGGCGCAGGACGGCGCGGGAGATCTCCTGGAGCCTGCGGCGGGTGAACGCGGCGAAGGGGTCGTGCGCCGTACCGCCGGTGATGCCCTCCACCGGTTCGGCCGCCGCGCCCGCCGGGCCCACCACGCCCAGCATCGCAGGGTCGCGGGGATCGGCCACCACCGCGGCCCCGGGCCCGGCGGCCGCACGCAGGCGGGACGGCGCCACCGCCCCCTCGCGATCGGGCGCCAGCACGGCGTTGGGAATGCCGTGGACGTGCACCGGCTCCCCGGACAGCAACGCCTTCAGCGCGCCGAGGCGGTCGTCACCGGGAAGCGACGTCCAGGCGACCCTTGTGAGCGCGGGCGGCGGGCCGGCGTCCACGCGCAGCACCGCGTCGAAGCGGTAACGGGTGAGCTCGGTGTCGTCCGTCATGGTCTTGGGATGCACGCTCAGCCGGACCGTCCGCCCGCTCTCCCGGGAGAGCTCCGCCGCCAGCCGCGCCAGCAGCGGCGGGTCGAACAGCAGCTCCTCGTCGCGGGCGGCGCGGTCCGCGGCCCGCCGCGCGAGCTCGGCGTCGTCGGCCGAGGGGTCGGCGGCCCGTTCCACCCACAAGGCGTAGGCGTTCAGCAGCCTGGCGTCGCGGACGTCGCCGACGACCACCGAGCCGCCCGGTGCGACCAGCCCGATCGCGTCGGCCAGCACGGCCTTCAGGTAGTCCACTCCGGGGAAACACTGGGTGACGGAGTTCAGCAGCACGCAGTCGGGGCGGCCGTCGGGCGCGCCGGTCTCCTCGATCGCGGCACGGACCGCGGGGGCGTTCGCCTCGTGGGCGGCCGCTTGCGTGATCGCGCTCCTGGGAAGATCGCGGGCACGGAGAGCGGCGACGGCGGCGGCCGATACGTCGGTGCCCACGTAGCCGTCGACGTGATCGAGCAGGCGGTGCATCAGCAGCCCGGTGCCGCAGCCGAGTTCCAGGATCCAGCGCGGACCGGTGGCGAGCACCAGATCGACGGTGTGATCGATCCACTCGCGCATGTGCGCGATCGGCAGCGGGCGGCCCGTGTCGGACGCGCGCCAGCCGGACAGGTCCAGGTCGGGGGCGTGCCGGGCGTCGTCCTGGGTGTAGGTCCAGTCGTAGACCTCGCCCCAGTGCTCCAGGTACTCGGCGACCAGGCCGCCGACGGGCCGGACGGCCAGGGCGGAGCGGTCGGGGCGGACGTACAGGCGACCGTCGGGGCCCGGCCGGGCATCGCCGATCCAGGGGTGGGCCAGCAGGGTCATGGCCGCTTCGACGAGCGGGGATTCCGGATCAGGGTGCACGGGTGTGGGTCTCCGTTCCGATGGCTTCAGGGGACAGCCGGTGGTCCGCCAGGTACAGCACGCGGTCGGCGCGGGCCGCGACCTCGCGGTCATGCGTGACCAGCAACACGGCCAGGCCGTCGGCGCGCAGGCGTTCCAGCAGGCGCAGCAGCCTGGCGGCGGTGACGTCGTCCAGCGCCGAGGTGATCTCGTCGGCGAGCAGCACGGCGGGGCCGGCGGCGAGTGCGCGGGCGAGCGCCACGCGCTGTCGCTGCCCGCCGGACAGTTCTCCGGGCCTGCGGGCGGCCAGGGCGGGGTCCAGCCCGACCTGCCGGAGCAGCCGCGGCACCTCGGCGTACGCCTGGGCTCGGGGGAGCCCGCGAAGGACACGCGCCGGCCGGGCGAGCGCCGTCGCCACGCGGTGGGCGGGATTGAGCGCCCCGGCCGGATCCTGGCCGACGAGCTGCACGGCCCGCAGCGCCGCACGGGGCCGCCGGTCCAACGGCCAGGCGAGGGGCAGCCCGCCCGACCACAGGTCGCCCGCCTCGGGAGGCAGCAGGCCGGCCAGCGCCCGCAGCAGGGTGCTCTTCCCGGCGCCGGACGGCCCGAGGACCGCCACCAGCTCGCCCGGCCACAGGGTCAGCCCGGCGTCGTCCAGCAACGTCTCACCGCCTCGCGCCAGCCGCATCCCCCGTACCCGGAGCAGCGGCTGCTCACCGCGACCGGGTCGCGCGGTCAGGCCAGGAGAGCCGGAGGCCGCGACATCCGGCGCGACGATGGCCGAGAGAGCCGGGTCGAGCTCCGTGGTGTCGGGACCCCCGACGATCGAGCGAGCCGGGTCGAGGCCCGTGGTGTCCGGAACGCCGATGGGTGAGGGAGCCGGGGCAGGGCTGGTGGTGTCGGGCGCGCCGATGGCCAGGACGCGGTCGGCGAGGCGGGACACGAAGTCCGCGTCGTGGGAGATCACGAGGGTCACCGACCGGCCGTCGCCGCGGCGGCGTCCGATGGCCTGGACGACCAAGTCGAGGGCGGCGGGATCGAGCCCGCTGGTGGGCTCGTCCAGTACCAGCAGGCCCGGTTCGCCGAGCAGGGCGCGGGCGAGCGCCACCCGCTGAGCCTGGCCACCGGACAGCCGGTGGGGCCGGCGCTGCCACAGCGCGTCGGCGTCCAGGCCGAGCGCCGTCAGCATGGCCCGCACCTCGGCCGGCCGGCGAGGACGGCCCTCACCGACCAGGGCACCCACGCCGAGCAGCGGGTTAAGGGAGCCGACCGGGTCCTGGTCGAGCAGGCCGACGTGCGCCCTGCGCCACCGTCGCGCGTCCCGCCCGGGGCGCACCGGGCTCCCGCGCCAGGTGACGACGCCGTCCGTCCTGCGCAGCCCGGGTCCGAGGACGTCGAGCGCGGCCCGGACGAGCGTGGTCTTCCCACTGCCGGACGGGCCCGTGATCGCGACGACCTCTCCAGGGCCGGCGCGCAGGGCGCCCTCCGTGACGATCGGCCGCCCGTGGCCGTCCGCGACGGTGAGCCCCGCGACCTCCAGCACGGCGTCACCAGCGGTCTGCACGGCGCCGCGACCCGCCCGGGGCGGGATGCCCGCGCCGGACGGCACGTCGTGCGCTGCCCGGGGCGGGAAGCGTACGCCGGACGGCACGTTGCGTCCTGCCCGTGGCGCGATGCGCGCGCCCGGCGAGGTGTCGAGGGCGGCCGACAGCAGCAGGGACGCCAGGGCGAGTACGGTGAGCGCGACGGCCGGAGCCAGCAGGGCCGCGGGATTGAGGACCGCGCCCGCGAGGTTCTCCCGCAGCATCGATCCCCAGTCGGGTGCCGGAGGCTGCGGGCCCAGGCCGAGCATGCCGAAGGCGGCGGCCAGCTGCAACGCCAGGACGAAACGGAGCACCACGTCGGCCGAGGCCAGGCCCGCCACCGACGGCAGGATCTCCCGTCCGACGATCGAGACGGCCGTCTCACCCCGGCAGCGGGCCGCTTCCACGTAGCCGGTGTGACGGGCCTGCCGTACCAGGTCGCGCACCATCCGCAGGCCCAGCGGTGCTCCGCCGCACACCGTGCCCGCGACCACGGCGGCCGGCGGCGGCAGGGCGACGGCGAGCACCAGCGCGGTCAGCATGAACGGCGCGGCGAGGAGCAGGTCGGCCAGCGCCGTCAGCGTGAGGTCGCGGCCACCCGCCAGCACCCGCGACAGCACGTCCCGCCCGGCCACATCGGTGCCGAGCGGCCACGCGGCGCCGGGCGGCGCCCACGGCATGCCGATCGACGCGGCCGGATCGTGCGGCGCGAGCGCACCGCCGCACACCGCCGCCAGCACGGTCACCGCGGCCAGCCCCGCGGCCGCCCGGTCACGCCGGCGCACGGACGCCTCCCCGCTCCGGATCGGTCCACGCCCCGAGCACGTCCGCGACCGCCGACCCGGCCAGCACGACCACGGCGGCGAGCATCGCCACGGCCTGCACCACGGGGGTGTCACGGGTGCCGATCGAGCTGACCAGCAGCTCTCCCAGGCCCGCGTAGCCGAACATCATCTCGATCACCGCGGTCGCCGCGACCAGGGCGCTCGCCGTCAGGGCCAGCACCCGGACGGCGGGAGCCAGCAGGAAGGGCGCCACGTGCCGCAGGGCCACCCGGTGGCGCGGCAGCCCGCGCGCCACCGCGTCCCGTACGTGCGGCCGCCGCACGGTGTCGGCGACCGCCCCGCCGAGCAGCCCCGCGCCGAACGCGGCGGCCGGCACCGCGAGCGAGAGCGCCGGGAGCGTCAGCAGCTCCAGATCGAACAGCGGCGCGCCCGCGGCGGGCAGCAACGACACCGGCGGCAACCAGCCCAGCACCACGGCGAACACGACGATCAGACCGGTCGCGAACACCACCTGCGGGACCGCCGCCACCCCCGTCACCACGGTGGACAGCGGCCCGCGCCATCGCGGCGCGGCCGTGCCGACCAGCCAGGCCAGCAGCAGCGTCAGCGGCACGGCCACCGCCAGCGCACAGCCCGCCAGGGTGAGCGTGGCGGGCAACCGTTCGGCGACGATCTGGACGACCGGCCGGTCGGTGACGAGCGAGGTGCCCGCCTCACCGCGGCACAGCCCCGCCAGCCAGGACAGATGGCGCTGCCAGGCGGGAACGTCCAGCCCGAGCTCGGCCCGCAGCCGTTCGAGCTGCTCGGCGCCGGCCCGCCCTCCGGTACGGCTCTGCGCCGCGTCCGAGGGCAGCAGCTCCGTCGCGCAGAACACCAGCACCGACACCGCGACGAGCAGGACCAGCGCCCGCACGAGCGCCATGCCGACGACACGTGTCATCACCCGTCCAGCCGGACCTGCTCGATGAAGGCCAGGTCGAACCCGGGTCCGTCAGGCAGGCCGGAGACGCGCGACGAGGCGAGGTCGAGGCCGTCGCCGACGCCCCACACCACGTACCCGCCCTCGTCGCGCAGTTCGCGCTGGAGCTTCCCGAGCGCCTCCCGCCGCCGCGCCTCGTCCTCGGTCGCCATCGCCTCGTCGTAGGCGGCGTCCCAGTCCTTGCGGTGCCAGGCGGTCTCGTTGGTGGGGGAGTCGCTGAGCAGGGAGACGCGGGCGACGTCGGTGAACGGGATGCCGCCGAAGAAGCCGGTGTAGAAGTCGCTCTGCGCGAACACCTTCGTCCAGTAGGTGTCCGGCGGCGCCGTGGTCACCCGCACGGTGATGCCGGCCTCGCCGAGTTGCCGGGCGAACAGGGTGGCGGCGGTGTCCATCCCCGGGTAGGAGGTGGTGGTGGCCAGCTCCAGGGTGAGCCCGTCGGCGTGCCCGGCCTGCGCGAGCAGCTCCTTGGCGCGGGCGACGTCCCTCGTCCGCTGCGGCACGCCGGCCGGGCTGGAGGGGTCGGCCGGGGTCAGCAGGTCGTTGCCGAGTTTCCCGTAACCGAGGAACACCTTGTCCAGCAGTTCCTGGCGGTCGGTGGCGAGCTTGATCGCCTCCCGCACACGGGGATCGTCGAACGGCTCCCGGTCCAGCCGCATCACGAACGGGTACATGGTGACGGCGGGACGATGCACTACCTTCAGCCCAGGGTTGCCCGAGACCTGCTGGACGGTGGCCGGGCTGACGCTGCTCGCCACGTCGGCCTGACCGGAGATCACCGCCTGGGCGCGGGCCTGCGGATCGGGCACGGCCATGAGCTCGATCCGCGGCGTCGGCGGCCGTTCGCCCCACCACCGCTCGTTGCGTTCGAGCACGGCGCGCTGCGCGTTCCCGCCGGTCATCCGGTACGGGCCCGAGCCGACGACCGGGCGGTCGAAGGCGGTGGTGCCCTCGGGGATCACGAACGTGAACGACGCCAGCGCCCGCGGCACCTCGGCGTACGGCTTGACGGTGACGAGTTCGAGGGTGTGGTCGTCCACCACGCGGGAGGCGTCCATGTCGAACATCGCCATCCGGCCGAAGTTCTCCGCGGCCTTGTCCGCGATGCGGTTCAGCGAGAACAGCACGTCCGCCGCCCGCACGGGCCGGCCGTCGGTGAACGTCACGCCCTGGCGCAACCGGATCGTCCAGGTGGTGAGCTGGTCGTCGGGCTCGAAGGAGGTGGCCAGCCGCGGCTCAAGGGCGCCGTCCGGCTGGAGGGTCGCCAGGACGTCGTACATCAGGGCGAAGCGGGTCAGGTCGGACTGGTTGCCGACTCCGCCGTGCGGGTCGTAGATCGCGGTGGCGGGAGCGCCGACCGCGACGTACCGCAACGTCTGGACGGTCTGACCCGCCGGGGCGGCGGAGCCGCCGGCATCGGCGCCGCATCCGGCCGTCACCAGCGCCAGACCGAGCGCGAGAGCGCCGAGGCGTGCGGGCAGGGAGATCATCAAAGGGTTTTCCGTTTCTCGTGCGGTTCGGGTCAGTACCGGGCGAGCACCCGGTTGATCAGCTCGGCGAGCCGGGCGACGGCGGGCGGGCGCAGCACGCCGTAGTGGTCGGTGTCCAGCGCGTGGATCTCCAGCGGGCCGGCCAGGTGGCGGCCCCAGCCCAGGTCGGGCAGCTCCGGCGGGGTGTCGTCCACGCCCATGCCGACGCCGGAGTTGCGCGCGGCCCGCCGCTCGGCCCGGATCAGCACGGTGGTGGCGTTCGCGTCGTTCAGCCGCCGGGGCGTGTGGGCGCCCAGGCCGCGCAGGTGGCGGGCGAAGACGGCGACCCGTTCCCGGGGGTCCTCGCCGCGGCCCAGCAGCCGGTGCGCCCGCAGCCGCGCCGCGACCGTCTCCCACCGCTCGTCCGCGGGCGTCGCGAGCAGCGCCGCACGCTCCTCCCGCGTGCCGACGCCGAGGTCAAGGCCGAGGTACGCCTCGAACGCGCCGAGCTGCCGTACGGTCGCCTCGGCCATCTCGTCGCCGGGCAGCGGCGTGATGTAGGTCGGGTCGTTGGAGTCGAACATCAGCAGCAGCCCGACGGCGGCGCCGTCCTCGTGCAGCTGGCAGGCCACCTCCTGGCCGAGGCTGCCGCCCATCGACCACCCGCCGAGCAGGTAGGGACCGTGCGGGCGATGCCGCCGGATCGCCTCCCGGTAGCGGCGGGCCAGGCCGGGCAGGTCGTCCGGGGCGGACCCGCCGGCCAGGCCGGGGTCGGTGAGCGCGATGATCGCGAACCGCTCGTCCAGCAGCCGCGACAGCTCGGCGTAGCACAGCACGTCCCCGCCGGACGGGTGGATGAGGAACAGCGTCTGCTCTCCCGTGCCCTCCCGCATCGGCACCACGATGTCGTCGTGGCCGCCGGACACGGTGGCGGGCTCGTCCCACGCCGATGGCTCGGCGGCCAGGCGGCGCACCCGGGCCGCGTACCGGGCGAACATCTCGTCCACCTCCGCGTCCGGCAGCAGCCCGGCGACGGCGTCCCACTGCAGCAGCAGCTCGTCGCGCTGCACCAGCACCTGGTGGTCCAGCCACGTCTGCGGGGTCTGGCTGAGGGCGTGCACCTGCTCGCCCACCCACTGCAGGTCGGGCCGGCCGCCGACGAGGTCCTCCAGGCCGAGGGCGCTGGTGAACACCACGGGAACGGACTCGGCGCGGCCCTGCCCGGAGGCGCGTTCGGCGAGGAGGTCCAGCGCCGAGTAGGCGCGGTGGTCGAGGTCGGAGAAGAGCCGGTGCCGCGTCCGCTCCGCCTGCTCGGCGAACGTCCCGGGCTCGCGCCGGTCCACTTCGTGCAGCAGCAGCGAGGTGAAGTCCCCGACGACCTTCTCGACGTCGGGGTGGATCGGCGGGCGGTCGAACAGGGTGAGCGTGAGGGCGAAGTGCTCGCTTGCCGACCACGCCGCCAGCGTCTCCGCATAGGCGGTCAGCAGGACGGCGGCGGGGGTCAGCCTGCGCCGGGCCGCCTCCCGCTTGAACTCCTCCCACTGCCCGGCCGTCAGCCGCGCGGTGCGGCGGACGAAACGCGGAGCACCCTCGGGAACGGTGACGGGCAGTGGCGGAGGGCCGGGCAGCGTGTCCAGCCGCGCCCGCCAGTAACCGGCGGCGCGCCGCCAGTCATCGCTGGCGCGGGCCTGCTCGAGCGCGCGCACGCAGGCGGCGAAGTCGATGCCCGGCTCGGGCAGCGGGGTGTCCGGGTGCTCGTAGTGGTGGCGGACCTCCCGGTCGATGATCCAGTAGCTGCCGGCGTCGCAGATCAGCACGTCCACGCCGATGAACAGCCGCACCCGTCCCCCCGGCAGCCGGGCGGCCTGGATCTGCACCAGCGGCCAGCGGTCGGACGGCCCCGGATCACGGGAGATCCGCTCACGCAGCCGGGTCAGCCGCTCGGCCGCGGCCGCCTCGCCGGCTGCGCTCAGGTCGTGCACCCGGATCCGGTACGGAGGCACGTGGTCGAGCACCTTGAGACGGCCCTGGCGGGTGACGATCGTGCGCAACATCGGATGCCTGGCGATCACCTTCCGCCAGGCCCGCTCGTACCGGGGCAGGTCCAGGTCGGGACAGTCGTACTCCAGGTAGAACTGGCAGGCGATGTCGCCCAGCGCGTAGCCGCCTTCACGGCCCACCCAGTAGGCGTGCTGGACGCGGGTCATGGGGAAGGTGCCGTCAGCGGCGTCGTCGGGTGCCGTCGTGACCTCGGGCATGGGGAACGTGCCGTCAGGGGCGTCGTCGCGTGCCGTCCTGACCTCGGGCTCGGCCGGTCCGACCGGCTCGCGGACGGTCAGCAGCCTGGCGAGCGCGCCGACCGTGGGGTTGGCGATCAGGTCGCGCAGCCGCAGCCGCACCCCGTGCGACTCGCGCAGCAGGGCGAGGATCCGGGTGGCCAGCAGGGAGTGCCCGCCGAGGGCGAAGAAGTCGGCGTCGGCCGAGGTCACCGGCACGCCCAGCAGCTCCGTCCACAGCTCGGCCACCGTCCGCTCGGCGGGGGTGAGCGTGGTCTCCTGCCCGGCATCGGCGCCCCGCCGCGGCGGCGCGGTGTAGGCGGCCTGGGCGGAGCGTTCGCGCAGGTCGGTGGTGGACACGGCGACCACGGGCGGCCGGGTGCGGCGGCGGGTCACGATCCGGTCCAGCGCCGCCATCCCGGTCCGAGCCCCGAGCGCGAACGCCAGCCGCACCGTCCGCTCGGTCCCGGCGGGGCCGACCTTCCACGCGTCCCACACCACGCTGACCCAACGGGTCGCTCCGGCCCCTGCTTCGGCCTCGGCCAGGGCGTCCAGGTAGCGGTTGGCCGCGCAGTACGGCCCCATGCCGATGCCGCCGACGAGGGTGCCCGCCGAGGACATCAGCACCACGTCGCGGGGCCGGCGCTCGGTCGGCAGCCGTTCGACCGCCTCACGCAGGGCGAGCGCCCCGGCGATCTTGGCGTGCACGTGCCCCGTGACCTGGCCGGGGCCGGTCGCGCGCAGCGGACGCAGGTCGGCGGTGGCCACCACGCCCGCCGCGTGCACGACCAGGTCGATCGGGCCATCGGCCGACAGCTCCGCGAGCAGCGCGGCCGTGCCCTCGGCGTCGGCGGCGTCCAGCCGGCGGACGTCGAGGGGCAGTCCTTCCTCGGCCAGCCCGCGCAGGGACGCGGCGCGTTCCCGGGCGGCGGGATCGGCGTCGTCGACGGCGGGCCGTCCGCTCCGGGAGGTGACCACCACGCGCATGCCCTTGCGGGCCAGATGGGCGGCGGTGGTGAGGCCGACGTCGCCGAGCCCTCCGATGATCAGCGCCGTCCCGCAGGCGGGGATGTCCGGGGCGGGTACGGGCCGCCACGGGGTGATGGCCCGCAGCCAGCGTTCCCCGCTCCGCAGGGCCGGCTCGGCTCCCGAGCCCTCGGTGGCGAGGAGGTCGGCCAGCTCGGCGGGCACCGCCTCGCCGAGGTCGGTGTGCTCGTCCACGTCCAGCACCCGCCAGCGCGCACCCGGCTGCTCCTGGGCGATGACCCTGGGCAGCGCGTGCAGCGCCGCGGCGGCGGGATCGGGCCGGTCGGCGCCGCTCACCCGCTGGGCCCCCCGCGTGACCTGGAGCAGCACCCCGGCCGACCGCTCCCCGCTGAAGAACCGCTCAGCGATCCGCGCATGCCCCAACACCCCTTCGCTCACGGCTTCGGCGTCGGAGTGACGAGTACGTGCCTTCGCGTCATCGGTCCCGGTTTCGGGGTTGGCGGGGCTGGTGTGCACCCTCGCGTCTTCGGCTCTGGCCTTGGCGTCGGCGTGGCCGATGCGTTCTCCTGTGCCTCCCGTCGCCGCCTCGAAGGTGGCGGGGTGGTTCCAGTGGCCGGCCAGGAGCACGACGCCCGTCCAGTGGGCGTCGGGGTGCTCGTCCGCTTGGGTCGCGGGGATCGCTTCGGCTCCGGCGGCCGACAGTGACGCGACCACCGAGGCGACCGCGTTCTCGTCGTCACCGGCCACCGCCCAGCGGCCCGCCAGCCCGGCCGCCGGGTCCAGCGGGGGGACCTGCGTCCAGACGGGGATCTGCAGCGGCTCGTCCTCGTCGGGCTCCTGCGCCGCGGTGACGGACGGTGCGGGCCGCTCGGGCGGATCGATCCACAACCGTCGCCGCCGGAACGCCTGGCCCGGCAGCGCGATCCGCCGGCGCCGCCGATGCATCGCCGCGAAGTCCGGCTCCACGCCGTGCGTCCACAGCCGGCCGGCCGTCTCGCGCAGGGCCGTCAGATCGCTGTCGTCCTGGTCGGTGGCCAGGGTGGTCAGCGCGGCCCGCAGCTCCGGCAGGCGATGGGCGCGTGCCAGAGCCGCCAGCGCCCCGCCGGGCCCGACGTGGAGGAGCACCGCCGGCGTGCCCTCCACCGCCGTGCGCAGCGCCTCGGAGAACCGCACCGGCTCGCGAAGCTGGCGCACCCAATGGTCGGCCGTGCCGAGCTCGGCGGTCACCACCTTCCCGGTCAGCGTGCTGACCAGCGGAACCGTGGGAGCCGCGGCGGCCAGCCCCGCCGCGGCGGCCTCCAGCAGGGGCAGGGCCGGCTCGACGAGCCGCGAGTGCGCCGCTCCGTCGAACCGCAGCCGGGCCGGCTCGTGCCCGGCGTCCGTCAGCGTCTTCTCCAGCGCCGCCACGGCCGGCTCGGGGCCGGACACCACGCACGCGCCGGGAGCGTTCAGCGCCGCCAGATCGACGCCCGGATGCTCGCGCAGCAGCGCGCGCGTCTCGGCCTCGCCGCGCGGCACGGACAGCATGGCGCCGTCGCCGGCGGCCTCCGCCATCGCCAGGGAGCGGACGGCCACCAGCCGTACCGCGTCCCGCAGCGGCAACGCCCCGGCCACCACGGCCGCGGTGTATTCGCCCAGGCTGTGCCCGAGGACCACGTCGGGGCGCACGCCCCACGTCTCCAGCAGCCGCGCCGTGGCCAGGGAGACCGAGAACAGGGCGGGCAGCCCCGGCACCGGCCCGCGGACGTCGTCCTCCGCGCCACGGACGACCGCGCGGATGTCGCGACCCAGATGGGGGTGGAACAGCTCGGCGCACTCGTCCACGCAGGCGGCGAACGCCGGCTCGGCGTCGTACAGGGCGGCGCCCATGCCCGCGCGGGCGCTGCCGCCGCCGGGGAACGCGAACACGAGCCTCGGGGGCGAGGCGGGTGCGGCCAGCGGGGCGGCGTCGCGCAGGGCCGCCGCCAGATTCCCGTCCTCCGCGACGACACTGACCCGATGGCGCCGGTGGCGGCGGCCCTGCTGCAGCGTGTACGCCACGTCCGCCACCGGCACGGCGGGCGCGCTCCCGGCCCAGCGGGCCAGTCCGGCCACGGTCTCGTCGAGAGCCTCAGGAGTGTGCGCCGACAGCACCACCGGGTGCGGGCGGCCGTCGGCGGGCGGCGCGGGCCGCTCCGGCGCGGGTCCCACGACGACGTGGGCGTTGGTGCCGCCGATGCCGAACGAGCTGACCCCGGCCAGCTCGGGACCGTCCCAGCGGCGCGTACGGCTCACCACCTCGAACGGCGACCCCGCCAGACCGAGCAGCTCGTTGACGGGTTCGGCGTGCAGCGAGGCGGGCAGCACGCCGTGCCGGATCGCCAGCACCGTCTTGATGAACGACGCGATCCCGGCCGCCGCGTTGGTGTGGCCGAGATTGCTCTTGACCGACCCCAGTCCGCACCAGGCCGGTCCGCTGTCACCGAACACCTGGCGCAGCGCGGCGACCTCGATCGGGTCGCCCAGCCGGGTGCCGGTGCCGTGCGCCTCGACGTACCCGATCTGCCGGGGATCGGCCCCGGCGACCGCCAGCGCCTCCGCGACGGCGCGGGCCTGCCCGCGCACCGACGGCGCGGTCAGCCCGGTCTTGTCCGCTCCGTCGTTGTTGACGGCCGATCCGTGCACCACCGCGAGAACCGGGTCGCCGTCGTCCAGCGCGTCGCGCAGCCGCCGCAGCACCACCGCGCCGACACCCTGGGTGTAGACGATGCCGGTGCCATGGGCGGAGAACGGGCGCACCGTGCCGTCCTCGGAGTAGATGCCGTCGGGGGTGGACAGGTATCCCCGGCCCTGCGGCACGATGAGGGAGACGCCTCCCGCCAGCGCCGTGTCGCACTCACCCGACAGCAGCGACTGCACGGCGACGTGCACGGCGACCAGCGAGGTCGAGCAGGCGGTGTTGACCGAGATCGCCGGGCCGGTCAGGTCGAGCCGGTAGGCCACCTGGGCGGGCAGGTAGTCGGTCTGCGTGGCGATGGCCGTCTGGAGGCTGCCGCCCGGATCGGCGCCGCCGCCGGTGGGATCCCAGCGTCCGGCCAGATTCGCCGCCAGGTAGGCGCTCTGCGCCGCTCCGGCGAACACCCCCACCGCTCCCGCGCCACGGCCGCCGCCGTGCCCGGCCTGCTCCAGCGCCCGCCAGCAGATCTCCAGGAACAGCCGCTGCTGCGGGTCCATCAGCGCGGCCTCGCCGTCGGTGAGACCGAACGGCTCGGGATCGAACAGGTCCTGGCCGTCGATCAGCCCGGCCACCGGCACGTACGCGGGGTCGCGGCGCAGCCTGCCGGGCACCCCGCGCGCCGCGAGCTCGTCGTCGGTGAGCCGGGTGAGCCCTGCACGCTCTTCGACCAGCAGCCGCCACAGTGCGTCGGCGTCGGGCGCGCCGGGGAAACGACAGGCCAGGCCGGTCACCGCGACCAGGTCGTCATGGGGGTTCATCGGGTGCTCTCCTCGGCCTTGAGCCGTGCCAGGCGCCTGGCCTGGGCTCGTCGCGCGGTGGCGTCGCCGTTTCCGGCCGGCGCCGGAGGCGGGCCTTCCGCGCGGCGTTCGGTGATGTGCAGGGCGAGCTGCCGGATCGTGGGGTGGTTGAACAGGTCCACGACGGTCAACCGCGGATCGAGCAGTTCGGTCAGCCTCACGTGGGCGCGGACCAGCGTCAGCGACGTGGCCCCGAGCCGGAAGAACGGCACGGTCGGATCGACGTCCATGCCGTCGAGCAACTCGCTGAGCACCCGGCTCACCACCCGCTCGACCTCCGCATCCGGCCGCACCGCCCCCGCCCTGCCGGAC
>NZ_POUD01000210.1 GCF_003236395.1 Nonomuraea aridisoli
AGTCTGCCGTCCTCGTACGAGGCGGGGGCGCTGCGCGGCGCGCTGGAGCAGGCGTCGCGCGCGCTGGAGGCGGCCAGGGGCGGCGCGGGGCTGCAGCGTTTCGCGGATCTGGCGGGACAGGGGCTGCTCGGGCTGCTCGACCCCGCCGCCGCCCAGGCGTTCTCCGCGGCCGTCCTGGCCCCCCTCACCGGGTACGGCTCACGCGCCGACCTGGTGGCGTCGCTGCGCGCGTACCTGGAGTGCAACGGGCACTGGGACGCGGCGGCGCAGCGGCTCGGCGTGCACCGCCACACCCTGCGCTACCGCATGAGACGCGTCGCCGAGCTGCTCGGCCGCGATCTCGACGACCCCGGCGTACGCGCCGAACTGTGGCTCGCCCTCGAAGCCGCCCGGCGCGGCTGAGCCCTCGTCACTTGGGCTTGTCCACCTGGTAGCAGCAGAGGACGGCCGTGGTCACCGCCTCGTACGTGCGGGCGTCGCGCAGGTGCCCGGCACGTTCCAGGCTGATCGCGCCCTGGGCCGCCGCCCACAGCGCGTCCGCGATCTTGCGGGGCTGGGTGGGGATCAGGTATCCGGCCGAGATGCACTCGGCGATCACCCGGTCGAGGATGTTCAGGGCCGCGCGGGCGAGGGTCCTGGCCCGCTCGCTGGGCTCGAAGCCGGGAATGGCCTGCTCGAACATCAGGCTGTAGTAGCCGGGCTCCGCCAGGCACGCCTGCCGGTACGCCGGGCCGAGCGCGGTCAGGTGTTCCAGCGGGTCGCGCCGCTGCGGCACCGCCTCCAGGAACCGGCGGAAGCGCTCGAAGCCCTCCAGATAGAGCGCCTCGGCCAGGCCCTCCCGGTTGCCGAACATCGTGTAGATGACGGTCGTCGTGCAGCCGGCCTCGTCGGCGATCCGCCGCATGGTGAGGCTGTCGGGGCCGTCGGTCTGCAGCAGGTTGACCGCCACGTCGAGCAGGCGCGAGCGGAGCTCGTCATGGGTGGCGCGCTCACCGAGGAGGTAGGCGCCCTGCAACCCCAGAGGCGCCGAGGTCATGAGACCTCCTCTGTGGCCGAGGAGGTCGATGTCCTGGTGACCTCACGGTGTTCGGTCACGGGGCCCACGCCTTTCTGCTCGGGGGCCCGCCGCGCTGGAGACCCGCACACGATGACTTAGCCAGGGCAGAGATCCCTCAAACCACCCCGCGTGGTAAACATCCTGAATTGGGTCTACTTCCGTTACATCATGGGTATACACCAGAGCTTGTACTTAACGGTGAGTGCTCCGGGGAGTCTTGTGCAACGTGGTGTAAATCCCCTGACCCCGGGGTCGCATAACGTCAAGGTATGGACGTGCGTACCTTCTGGCTGGCCGGCCGCGCCGCGACCGGGGAGACCGAGCTCACCGTCACCAATCCGCTTGACGGCCGCGAGGTCGGCCGGCATTCCGTGCCGACCGACGCCCAGGTGGAGGAGGCCGTCGCGGCCGCCCACGCGGTGGCCAAGGAGGCCGCCGCACTGCCCGTGCACGTACGGGCCGAGGCACTGGCCCACGTCTCGCGCCGCATCGCCGAACGGGCCGAGGAGATCGCCCAGCTGATCACGGCCGAGAACGGCAAGCCGATCGTGTGGGCGCGCGGCGAGGTGAGCCGGGCCGTGGCCACCTTCCGCTTCGCCGCCGAGGAGGCCCGCCGCTGGTCGGGCGGGGTGCAGCGGCTCGACACCGAGCCGGCGGCGGCCGGGCGGCTGGCGTACGTGACGCGGGTGCCGTACGGGCCCGTGCTGGCGATCACCCCGTTCAACTTCCCGCTGAACCTGGTCGCGCACAAGGTGGCCCCGGCCATCGCCGTCGGCGCTCCCGTCATCGTCAAGCCGGCTCCGGCCACGCCGCTGTCGTCGCTGCTGCTCGGCGAGATCCTGGCCGAGACCGACCTGCCCGAAGGCATGTTCTCGGTCCTGCCCGTCGAGAACGACCGCGCCTCCGGCCTCGTGCGGGACCCGCGGCTGCCCGTGGTGTCGTTCACCGGCTCCGCGCCCGTCGGGTACGCCATCGCCGACCAGGTGCCGCGCAAGCACGTGACGCTGGAGCTGGGCGGGAACGCGGCGGCGGTCGTGCTGGCCGACGCCGACCTCGACTGGGCGGCTCAGCGCGTCGCGCTCTACTCCAACTACCAGGCGGGTCAGAGCTGCATCGCCGTGCAGCGGGTCATCGTCGAGGAGCCGGTCTACGACGCGTTCGTGGAGCGCCTGCTCCCGGCCGTCTCGGCGCTCGTCACCGGCGACCCGGCCGACGAGAAGACCCAGGTGGGCCCGCTGGTGTCGCAGGCCGCGGCCGAGCGGGTCGAGCAGTGGGTGCGCGAGGCCGTCGAGGCCGGGGCGAAGGTGCTGGCCGGCGGCACCCGCGAGGGCGCCACCGTCGCGCCGACCGTGCTGACCGACGTGCCGCGCGAGGCCAAGGTCGCCTGCGAGGAGGTCTTCGGGCCGGTCATGATCCTGCAGCGGGCGGCCTCGATCGACGAGGCGTACGCGATGGTCAACGACTCGAACTACGGGCTGCAGGCCGGGGTGTTCACGCGTTCGCTCGACGCCGCCTTCCGGGCGAACCGCGAGCTGGAGGTCGGCGGCGTGATCATCGGCGACGTGCCGTCGTACCGGGCCGACCAGATGCCCTACGGCGGGGTCAAGGACTCCGGCATCGGGCGTGAGGGCCTGCACTCGGCGATGGAGGACCTGACGTACGAGAAGGTCATGGTGCTGACCGGGCTCACGCTGTAGAGGACGACACAAGAGGGCGTGGCCGCGCGGCGGCCACGCCCTCTTGCCGTGTTCTCAGCTGACCGTGACGACCGGGCCCGCAGGAGTGTCGTCGTCGAGGTCGACCTCGACGCCCATCTCCTCGGCCAGGCGCAGGGCCTCCTCGATCAGCGTCTCGACGATCTGCGACTCGGGCACGGTCTTGATGACCTCGCCCTTGACGAAGATCTGGCCCTTGCCGTTGCCCGATGCCACGCCGAGGTCGGCCTCGCGGGCCTCGCCGGGGCCGTTGACGACGCAGCCCATGACGGCCACCCGCAGCGGCACCTTCAGCCCCTCGAGACCGGCCTGGACCTGCTCGGCCAGGGTGTAGACGTCGACCTGCGCCCGCCCGCACGACGGGCAGGAGACGATCTCCAGGCCGCGCTCGCGCAGGCCCAGCGACTCGAGGATCTGCGTGCCGACCTTGACCTCCTCGACCGGAGGGGCCGACAGCGAGACGCGGATCGTGTCGCCGATGCCCTCGGCCAGCAGCGCGCCGAACGCCACCGCACTCTTGATCGTGCCCTGGAAGGCCGGGCCCGCCTCGGTGACGCCGAGGTGGAGCGGGTAGTCGCACTGCTGCGCCAGCAGGCGGTAGGCGTTGATCATCACGACCGGGTCGTTGTGCTTGACCGAGATCTTGATGTCGCGGAAGCCGTGCTCCTCGAACAGTGAGCACTCCCACAGCGCCGACTCCACGAGCGCCTCGGGCGTGGCCTTGCCGTATTTCTGCAACAAGCGGGGGTCGAGCGAGCCGGCGTTGACGCCGATGCGGATCGGCACGCCGTGGTCGGCCGCCGCCCGGGCGATCTCGCCGACCTTGTCATCGAACTTCTTGATGTTGCCCGGATTGACCCGGACGGCCGCGCAGCCGGCCTCGATGGCGGCGAAGACGTATTTCGGCTGGAAGTGGATGTCGGCGATGACGGGGATCTGCGACTTCTTCGCGATCAGGGGGAGCGCGTCGGCGTCGTCCTGCGACGGCACGGCCACGCGGACGATCTGGCAGCCGGACGCCGTCAACTCGGCGATCTGCTGCAGGGTGGCGTTGACGTCGGCCGTGACGGTGGTCGTCATCGACTGGACGGAAACGGGGGCGTCACCGCCCACGGGCACGCTGCCCACCATGATCTGGCGGGAACGGCGGCGTTCGGCGAGGGGTTTCGGGCGGACCGTCGGGATGCCGAGAGCTACAGAAGACATTTCAACCCTTACTGTGACGACGCTTTTCAGTGTAGGCAGCTAGCGGGACTGCGCGGCGGTCAGCTCCGCCGCCCGGGCGCGGGCCCAGGCGTCGGCCGCCAGCACCTCCTCGACCGAGTCGGCGGGCGTCACCTGGTGCTCCTCGACGACCTTGGCGACGGTGTCGACGATGCCGAGGAACGGCAGCTCGCCCCGGAGGAAGGCGTCGAGGCAGGCCTCGTTGGCGGCGTTGTAGACGGCGGGCGCGGTGCCGCCCTCGCCGCCGACGTGCCGCGCCAGCGCGACCGCGGGGAACGCCGTGTCGTCGAGCGGCTCGAACGTCCAGGTGTGGGCCTTGGTCCAGTCGATCGGCGCGGCGGCGCCGGGCAGCCGGCGGGGATGGCCGAGCGCGAGCGCGATCGGCAGCCGCATGTCGGGCGGGCTGGCCTGCGCGACGGTCGAGCCGTCGACGTATTCGACCATGGAGTGGATGATCGACTGCGGGTGGACGACGACCTCGATGCGGTCGAAGCCGAGGTCGAACAGCAGATGGGCCTCGATCACCTCGAGCCCCTTGTTGACCAGGGTCGCGGAGTTGATCGTGATGGACGGCCCCATCGACCAGGTCGGGTGGGCCAGCGCCATCTCGGGCGTGACGTCGGCCATCTCCTCGCGCTTCATGCCGCGGAACGGCCCGCCGCTGGCGGTGATCACCAGCTGCCGGACGCACGAGGGGTCGTAGCCGTCGGGGCCCGCGGCCCACAGGCACTGCTGCACCGCGGAGTGCTCGGAGTCGACGGGGAGGATCTGGCCGGGCTTGGCCAGTCGTTTCACCAGCGGGCCGCCGATGATCAGCGACTCCTTGTTGGCCAGCGCGAGCGTGCGCCCCGCCTCCAGCGCGACGAGCGTGGAGGTCAGGCCGAGCGCGCCGGTGATGCCGTTGAGCACGATGTCGCACGGCCGGCCGGCCACCTCGGCGACGCCGTCGGAGCCGGCGAGCACCTCTGGGTGGACGCCGTGCGCGGCCAGCGCCTCCTTCAGCGCGGGCACGGCCGCGAGGTCGGCCACCGCCACGACCTCGACGCCGAAGTCGGCGGCCTGCCGGGCCAGCACGTCGACCTTGCCGCCGCCGGCCGCGAGCCCCGCGACCCGGAAGCCGCCGGGGTTGGCGGCGATGACGTCGAGGGCCTGGGTGCCGATCGAGCCGGTGGAGCCGAGCACGACCACGGAGCGGAGGGTCTCTTCTTGCACCCGTCCATTGTCCCCGCTCCTCGGTGCGCTCGGGCACCGGGCCGCCGGGGTCCCGGAATTCGCTTCCTTATGTGACGGGAGATAAGCCAGTGAATTTATGTCGGAATGCAGCTATATCCGAATGAGCAATTCCTGAGAAATCGGGATATTGGGGCCGCTACCTTCCATGCTCATGTCCAGTTTCGGGAGGTACGTAATGCACCGCAAAGTCGTCCTGGTTTCCGTCGCCGCGCTCGCCGCGTTGATTCCCGCAGGTGGGGCGCGGGCCGCCGTGGAAGGGTCCGCCGAGGCGCGGCCGAAGCCCCCCGCCCAGCAGGCCGCCGCCGACACGGCCGCCGAACGGCGGCAGGTCGTGACGTACTGGACGGAGAGCCGGATGGAGGCGGCCCAGCCGCTGGACGCGCCCGCCCCCAAGCAGGGCGCGGCGGGGCTGTCGGCCGACGAGCCCGCCAAGGGCACGCCGTGGACCGCTCCACCCACCCGCGCCCGCGGCGGTGTGGAGACGCAGGCCGCCCGGAGCTCGGGTGCGCCGTGGACCCGCGGCGGCGCGGTGACGCGCACCACGGGCCGGGTCTTCTTCACCACGCAGGGGCGCAACTCCTCGTGCTCCGGGACGGCGGTGACCAGCGCCAACAAGAGCGTCGTGCTGACCGCCGGCCACTGCGTGAAGCTCAACGGCGCCTTCCACACGAACTGGGTGTTCGTCCCCGGCTACGCGGGCGGCAACCGGCCGTTCGGCACCTGGGCCGCCACCCGGCTGCTGACCACGCCGCAGTGGAACGCCCGCGAGGACATCAACTTCGACGTCGCCGCCGCCGTCGTCGCGCCGCTGAACGGCAGGTCGCTCACCGACGTCGTCGGCGGCCAGGGCGTGGCCTTCAACCAGCCGCGCGGCCGGCAGATGCACGCCTTCGGCTACCCCGCCGCGGCGCCGTACGACGGGTCGCGGCTGATCTACTGCAGCGGGCGCACCTTCGACGACGTCCTCATGAGCGACGACCTCGGCCTGACCTGCAACATGACGGGCGGATCGAGCGGCGGGCCGTGGATGCTGAATTTCAACGAGTCGACCGGTCTCGGCACGCAGAATTCCGTCAACAGCTTCAAATACAACTTCGCTCCCAACTGGATGTTCGGCCCCTATTTCGGGAACGAGGCCCAGGCCGTCTACCAGTCGGCTCAGAGCGCCAACGCACTCTGAAAAATTTACCGAAAGTAGTCACAAGAACACATGCCGTGGTGCAAACTCGGGGGGCATGACCCTGAGCACCCCCCTGCTTGCGGCCGTCCCGCTCCTGGCGGGGCTGATCGGACCCGCGCTGCTCGGCGCGGTTCCGGGCCGGCAGCAGGCCGAACGACCGGCCGTCGCGTCCGCTCACGGGCTGGCTCATCGGGCCGAGCGCAGCGACATCGTCGAGCACGTCGCCGCCCGCACCGTCGCCGACCAGCGGCGCGTGCTCGACTACTGGACGCCGGAACGCATGGCCAAGGCCCTGCCCATCGGCCTGCTCGACGTCGTCACCGGCGAGCGCGGACTGACCGGCCAGGTGGCCCGCCTGCTGCCCGACCTGTCGGGCGGGCGGTCCGACCTGGCCGTCCCGCGTGAGCTGATGGGCTCCAACCGGCTGACCGGGGCCCGCCCCGACACCAGCACGGCCGGGTCCCGCTGGATGACGGGCGGCCTGGTGTCCAGGACGACCGGCCGGGTGTTCCTCACCGTGTCGGGCGCCGACTTCGTCTGCTCCGCCAGCACGATCAAGAGCGCCAACCGCGACGTCGTGGTCACCGCCGGCCACTGCGTCAAGGACGGCGCCGGCGCCTGGGCCGCCAACTGGACGTTCGTCCCCGGCTACGGCACGGCGGGCACGCACCCGTTCGGCAAGTACACCGCCCGGCGCATGTTCGTCGCGAGCCCCTGGTCACGCAGCGGCGACGACAACTACGACGTCGGCATGGTCGTCCTGAACACCTCACGCGGCCGGCACGTCGCCGACGTGGTGGGCGCGCAGGACATCGCGTTCAACGGCTCGCGCGGCGGCCAGGTGTTCGGCTTCGGCTACCCCGCCGACCCGCCGTACGACGGCACCCGCCTGGTCTACTGCGCGGGCCGGCTGCGGGCCGACCCCCACCGCCAGACGCGCGACCAGGGCCTGGGCTGCGCCATGACGGCGGGCTCCAGCGGCGGGCCGTGGATGACCAGGTTCGACCCGGCCACCGGCAGGGGCACGATCACGTCGGTGAGCAGCTTCAAGTACAGCGACGACCGGCGCACGATGTACGGCCCCTACTTCGGCGACGCCGTCAAGACGCTGTACAACACCGCGCAACGCGCCTGACCGGCCGCCACTCCCCGCCATGGAGCGATTACAGAATGGCAAGCATTTCCCCATACCCAGCGTCATGGTCCGGTTGCTCGCGGGAGCATCACAGGGCCTTATGACAGGGAAGGGGGCCGGGTGAAGCGACTAGTTGGGGTCGTCGCCGGAATGGCGGTGCTCGTCGCCGGAGTCGGGAGCGCGGACGGGGCGGCGGTGGCCGGCGGCGTCAGAGCGGCGCCGTCCATGGTGGCCTGGGGGCCGTGCCCCGAGCACGACCGTCAGGCCGCGCCGGAAGGGATCGAGTGCGCCCTGCTGCGCGTGCCGCTCGACTACCGCCAGCCCATGGGACACCAGATCAAGATCGCGCTCAACCGGGTCAAGGCCAAGGTCTCCAGGGACGCCGACCACCTCGGCACCCTGCTCGTCAACCCCGGCGGACCGGGCGCCTCCGGGCGTGACCTGACCCGGTTCGTGGCCGCGTCCCTGCCGGCGGACGTGAGCGCCCGCTACGACATCGTCGGCTTCGACCCGCGCGGCGTCGGAGCGAGCGAGCCGTCGCTGCGCTGCGTCGACCCGGCCGCGTACTACCGGCCGCCGCGGCCCGACTCGGTGCCGCGCGGGCAGGCCGACGAGCGGGTGCTGCTCGGCCGGGCCGAGATGTACGCCGGCCGCTGCGGCAACCTGTGGTCCTGGCTGCTGCCGCACCTGACCACGGCGAACTCCGCCCGCGACATGGACCGCGTCCGCGCCGCGCTCGGCGAGGAGCAGATCAGCTACCTCGGTTACTCGTACGGCACCTACCTCGGGGCCGTCTACGCCACGCTCTTCCCGCAGCGGGTCAAGCGGCTGGTGATGGACAGCGCCGTCGACCCCGGAGCCGTCTGGTACGCGTCGAACCTGCGGCAGAACGCCTCCTTCGAGCGCCGCCACCGCCAGTTCCTCGCCTGGGTCGCCCGGCACCACTCCGCCTACAAGCTGGGCCGGACGGCCGAGCAGACGTCGTTCGCCTTCTACGCCATGCGCGACCGGCTGCGCGCCCGCCCGGCCGGCGGCGTCGTCGGCCCGAGCGAGCTCGACGACACCTTCTCCTTCGCGGGCTACACCGACAAGGTCTGGCCGCAGTTCGCCCAGGCATGGTCGTCGTACGTGCGCAAGGGCGACGTCGACGGGCTGGTCGACGTCTACCGCAAGCACGGCAGCAACGACGCCAAGGACGAGAACGGCTACGCCGTCTACCTGGGCGTGCAGTGCAGCGACGCCCCCTGGCCGCGCCGGTGGGACAAGTGGCGGGCCGACATGACCAGGATGCACCGCGAGGCGCCGTTCATGACCTGGCCGAACGCCTGGTACAACGCCCCGTGCGCGTTCTGGCCGGTGCGCGGCGGCACGCCCGTCGAGGTCAAGTCGTCGCCGAAGCTGCCGCCGTTCCTCATCCTGCAGTCCCGCCACGACGCCGCGACGCCGTACCGTGGGGCGCTGTCGATGGCGCAGCGGTTCCCCCGCGCGCGCATGGTCCTGGAGGAGGGCGGCAACCACGGGGTGTCGCTGGCCGGCAACCAGTGCGTGGACCGGCACCTGGCCGCCTACCTGAGGGACGGCTCGCTGCCGCCGCGCGACACCACGTGCGCCGCGCCGCCCGCGCCGCGCCCGGCGGCCCGCATGGCGTCGGCGCAGCGGACGCAGACCCCCGAACTGCTCGGCATTCTGGGAGTGATCGGGTCGCTCATCGGGAGATGACGTCAAGAAAGGGTTACCGCGGGCAGCGCCAGATGAGCTAATCGGTAACCCTTCGCGTAGTCTGACCGTGTGATGCTGCGTACATCAGCGTCGCGCGTGCTCGACGACAACGACCGGGACGAGGTTCTCGCGCTGCTGGACAGCGACCCGGTCGCCAACGTCTTCGTCTCCTCCCGGGTGCGGGCCGTCGGGCTCAACCCGGCGAGGCTGGGCGGGCAGATGTGGGGGTTCGGGCCGCGCGGAGGCCTCGTGTCACTCTGTTACGCCGGAGCCAACATGGTGCCGGTCAACGCCGGTCCGGAGGCCGTGCAGGCCTTCGCCGACCGCGCCCGCAAGCAGGGGCGGCGCTGCTCGTCCATCGTCGGGCCGGTCGACGCCGTCTCCCTGCTGTGGGAGCGCCTGGAGCCCCACTGGGGGCGCGCCCGCGCCATCCGCTGGGCGCAGCCCGTCATGGCGACGTCGCACAAGGCGGCGGTGCCCGCCGACCCGCTGGTGCGGCGGGTCCGGCCGGAGGAGTTCGACATCCTGCTGCCGGCGTGCGTGGCCATGTTCACCGAGGAGGTCGGCGTCTCGCCGAACCTCGGCGACGGCGGCGCCCTCTACCGGACGCGGGTGGCCGAGCTGATCCGGATCGGACGCTCCTACGCCCGGATCGACGACGGGCGGGTGGTGTTCAAGGCCGAGATCGGGGCCGTGACGCCGTACGCCTGCCAGATCCAGGGCGTCTGGGTCGACCCCGAGCTGCGCGGACGGGGGCACGCCGTGGCCGGGATGGCCGCCGTGGTGGAGGCCGCGCTGGCGTGCTTCGCCCCGATCGTCACGCTCTACGTCAACGACTTCAACACCTCGGCGCGCGCGGTCTACCGCAAGGTGGGCTTCCGCGAGGTCGACACGTTCATGTCGGTGCTCTTCTAGAGAAGGTGCTGTTCTAAAGACGGTGCTGTTCTAAAGACGGTGCTGTTCTAAAGACGGTGCTGTTTTAAAGACGGACGAGCTTGTCGAAAAGGCGCGCCAGCTCCGTGCCGGGGTCGGCGGTGAGGCCCGCGTGCACCGGGCCCGTCTGCACGATCGTGCTGCGCGGCGCCGTCAGCCAGCGGAACCTGCCGCCGAGCGACTCGCCCGCCAGCGGCCCCGGCTCGTCGCCGCAGGCCAGCTCGTACGCGCCGAGCGCGCGGCAGATGCCGTCGACGTCGGCGTGCGGGTCGAGGGCGTGCAGCCGGGCCGGGTCGAGCTCGACGCGGGCGCACAGATAGTCACGCGGCTGGCAGTAGAGCAGCACGCCGGCGTTGATCAGCTCGCCGCGCTCGACCTTGGGCACCACGCGGATCACCGCGTACTCGTAGACGTCCCTGCTCATCGGGGGCCTCCCCGCCAGAATGCGCCGACCGACCCGGGACCCGCCTTCGGGGCCTGGCGCTGCTCCGTGCGCACCAGCCACTCGCGCGGCCCGTGGGCCCTGCGCAGCAGATGGTCGACGTACGCCTCGCGCACCTCGTCCGGCGCGGTGAAGCCCGGCTCCGCGTCCAGCCATTCGTCGGGCACCAGCGCCGTAACCGTCTCCAGCAGCTCCCCGGTGATCTGCCCGGCCAGCTCCGCGCCCGCCGCCTCGACGTCTGCGGCGTACGGCCCGAGCACGTGGTCGCCCGCGTCGAACGGGCGCTGCGGGTCGGCGGTCTTCCAGTTGTGATGGAACCAGAGGGCGGCCCCGTGGTCGATCAGCCACGTGTCGCGGTGCCAGACCAGCAGGTTGGGGTTGCGCCAGCTGCGGTCGATGTTGTGGATGAGCCCGTCGAACCACACCACCCGCGCCGCGAACCGCGCGTCGGCCGCCCACGCCAGCGGGTCGAACCCGAGCGCGCCCGGCAGGAAGTCGACCGCCAGGTTGAGCCCCGTGCTGGCCTTGAGCAGATCCTGCACCTCTTCGTCGGGCTCGCGGACGCCGAGCTGCGGGTCGAGGTCGATGAGCTTGAGCTCGGGCGTCCTGAACCCGAGCCGCCGGCCCAGCTCGGCCGCGATGATCTCGGCGATCAGCACCCGCCGCCCCTGGCCCGCCCCGCGGAACTTCACCACGTACGTGCCGAGGTCGTCGGCCTCGACGACGCCCGGCAGCGACCCGCCCTCCCGCAGCGGCGTCACGTAGCGGGTGGCGGCGATCGTTTCCAGCACCAGACGAGGCTATCGCCCTTCGCACGGTTCGCCGGCAGATGCCCGCCGCCCAGTTCCCGCGGACGGATGAGGGAACGACTGGGGCCGCGCAGGCGTACCTTCGTTCTGAACATTCGGCATAGACACGCATGAAGGAGACCGTCGGTTGACCAGTACTCTGTCCTTACAAGCGCTGCGGCGACTGAGGACCACCCCAGGCGGGCAGCTCGACTGCCGGATCAGCTTCTCCGACGGAACGGGAACTTCGCGGCCGGTCGCTTATGTGGAACGCGAGTTGCCGCCCAACGGCATATCCGCCTACCTCGCGGCCAGGAAAAGCGGAGCCCGCTCCTTCGTCTTGTGGGCGGACGAACACCGCCAGGTGCGGGTCGCCACCCTGGTCACCGTCTCCGCGGGCGGCGGGCGGGCACAGTTCCAGGTGCTCGGCTCGCAGGGAGAACTGCTCGGTATGTTCACGCGGGACAAGGCGTTCAGCAGGGGACTGCGCACACGCTGGACGGTGAGCCGCGCCGGCAGCCCCGACGCGATGGGATACAAGGGCCGGCTCTTTTGGTGGTGCGTGTGGTGGCTCTGCACACCCCTGCTGCCGCTCATCCTCGTGACCGCCGTGTTCGGCGGCGGCGGCGGCGACTTCCCGCGCGGCCCCCGCCGCATCAAGTGGCGCTCCGGCGGACAGGTCCCGCTGGAGTTCAAGTCGTCGGGGGACACGGTTTGTCTGTACGCACCGGAGCTGGACTGGCGGCTCGGAGCCGCCCTCGCGGCCCTGATCCCCTCTTTCGACGGCTGGATCGGCGACCCCTGGGACGGCAGGAAGGACTGACGGGCCAGGGCGGCGCGCCCGTGACGCGGCGGTGGGAGGCACGGACGGTGGGTTCGGAGTGCGGAGGCGCGTGAGCAGGATCTCGGCGAAGCGCTGGGATCTTGGTGCACGAGGTCCGAAACACCGGTGCGTGTCCGGCACGCTCGGCGCAGTCGCCGGCCAGCGGCCACTCCCCGCTGCTGAACCCCGTGTGCATGTACTTCATCAGGATGTCGGCGATCTCCTCGCCGGGGCGGCTGCTGTCGAGGAGGTCGCGGATGTCCTCCCGCGTTTCTCCTCCTTGCTGCCTGGATCGCCACACGCCGAACCTCCACCTGTGCGCCACGCGGCCCTGCGGTGCGGGGCCCACGCGGGCTGGTACAAATGGGGCATGAGCGAATCCGTCGGGTATCCCCCACAGCCGAACGTGCGGTCGGCCCGGCGTGTCTACAGCCGGAGGTACCGTGTGTGGGCCCACGTGCTCCTGTGGACACCGATCGCGCTCACGGTGGCCGGTGTCGTCCTCGGCCTGGGGTTGTTCGCGGCCGCTGACGCCGACCCGACGTACAGTTCGTCCGCGCTCGGCTATCTCGGCCTCGTCGTGTGGGGCGGCCTCGCGGTCCTGTCGCCGGTTCTGCTCGGGTCGTTCATCGCCGGGCTGGTCATGCTGATTCGCACGCGCAGCTGAGGTCGAATGGTGGCTAGATGACGATGGCGTGCTCTTGAAGGGGTTGGGTCGTTGCTCTTGAGGTGGCGGGGATAATGGCGGTATATGTCCGAGCTTCGCGCCGATGACCCTCGGCAACTGGGGGCGTACCGGCTGACACGCAGGCTCGGCCAGGGCGGTCAAGGGGTCGTCTACCTCGGCCACTCGCCGCAGGGGGCGCAGGTGGCCATCAAGCTGCTGCACGCCAGCCTGTCCGACGACCCCGACGTACGGCGCCGCTTCCTGCGCGAGGTCGAGGCGGTGCGGCGGGTGGCGGCGTTCTGCACCGCCCAGCTGCTCGACGCCGATCTCGACGGCGACCGTCCGTACCTGGTGAGCGAGTACGTCGAGGGGCCGTCGCTGCGCGAGCACGTGCTGGAGAGGGGGCCGCGGCGGGGCGGGTCGCTCGACCGGATCGCCATCGGCACCGCCACCGCGCTGGGAGCGATCCACCGGGCCGGGGTGGTGCATCGCGACTTCAAGCCGGGCAACGTGCTGCTCGGGCTCGACGGGCCCCAGGTGATCGACTTCGGGGTGTCCCGGCTCATGGGCTCCACCGCCTCCACCGGGCACCTGCCGATGGGGACGCCCGCGTACATGGCGCCCGAGCGGATCAAGGGCGAGCCGACCGGGCCGGCGACCGACCTGTGGGCGTGGGGGCTGACCATGGTGTTCACGGCCACGGGACGGAACGCGTACGCGGGGGGCACGTACCAGGAGGTGCTGGCGCGCGTCCTGTACGGGCGGCCGGACCTCAGCGCGCTGAGCGGGCGGCTGCGCGAGATCGTGGACGCGTGCCTGGCGCCCGAGCCGGGGGAGCGGCCGGATGCGGAGGAGGTGCTGCGGCTGCTGCTGGGGCAGGAGCGGATCGGGTCGGACGTGCTGACGTCGGGCGCGATGGTCGCCATCGGCGCTTCTGCCCGTCTGGCCTCCGGCACCGCCTCGGATCCGGAGGCGGCTGCGGCCTCTGCCGCGACGGACGACGCCGAGGCCGGTGAGGGCGCGGACGTTGATGCGACCGAACCGTTCGACGCGGACTTCAGCGTGACCGTCGAGGCGGACGATCCTGGTGACAGTTCCTCTGCCGAGTCCTCCGGTGAGGAGGATCCCGATGTCACTCAGGTCGCGCCACGCGCTGTCGCGGCCCCTGAGGGTGCCACCGGATCGGAGGCTTCTGCGGATGCCGAATCGGGGCGCGAGCAGGATGCGGATCTGGGCTCCGAAAGCGGGGAGGCCGGTGACCCCGCGGGAACCGGTGGGACTGACGCCGGTCGGCCTGATGAGGACGCGACTACTCCGATACGTCACGCGTCCGACGATTCGGGGCCGGTGATCACCGATCCTGATCCGACGACGAGTTTTCCCGCGATCACCGGCCGCGAACGGCCCGCCCCTGTGAGCCCTTCACGGCCTCCGAGCAGTTCATCCGGGACGTTCTTCGGAGGCCGCCGGACGATCCTCGTCGCCGTGGTCGCGGTGCTCGTGGTGGTGGCCGGGCTCCTGCTCTGGGTAGGCGCCGCGCACGGGTCCGTACCGGAAGAGACGTGGACGGGCTCCTGGGCGTTCGGTGGCGCGGTCTACCGACCGGACGGTCATCAAGGTGACGCGGCCGGGTGAGGAAGAAGTGACGTATTCGGGCACGGTCCGCAGCGCCATGTGACCCGCTGTGTCACGGTCAGGCCGCGATTGCCTTGCGCACCGTTGACTGTTCGGGCCGGGTTGCTTTCAGTAGAGAGCAGAAGGGTGGCGGCGAGGGGAGGCGCTCCCGTGCCAACGGCGCAGCCGCTCAGGACGGGGGACCCGCACCGGCTCGGGGAGTACGAACTCTCCGGACGCCTGGGTGAGGGCGGACAGGGCACGGTGTACCTCGGTTCGCGGGGCGGTGAGACGTACGCGGTCAAACTGCTGCACGGGCCCGTGGGGGACGAGCAGGCGGCGTTCCTGCGGGAAGTGGAGCTGGCCAAGCATGTGGCGAGGTTCTGCACCGCCCAGGTGATCGACGCCGGGTTCGACGAGGGCCGGCCGTACATCGTGAGCGAGTACGTCGACGGCCCGTCCCTCCAGCGGGAGGTCGCCCTCACCGGGCCGCGGCGCGGCGGCGCGCTGGAACGGCTGGCCGTCAGCACCGCGACGGCGCTCGCCGCCATCCACCGGGCCGGGATCGTGCACCGCGACTTCAAGCCGCAGAACGTGCTGCTCGGCTCGGACGGGCCGCGGGTGATCGACTTCGGGCTGGCCAAGGCGCTGGACGCGGCGGCTACGGTGAGCGGCCGGGGGGTGGGCACGCCCGCGTACATGGCGCCCGAGCAGATCACCGCGTCGGCGGTCACCGGGGCGGCGGACGTGTTCTCGTGGGGCGCGACGATGTGCTTCGCGGCCAACGCCTCGGCGCCGTTCGGGCAGGACTCCGTGGCACCGGTGCTGCACCGCATTCTGACCGCGCCGCCGGAGCTGGGCCGCCTCGACGGACGCCTGCGCACGCTCGTGTCGGCGTGCCTGGACAAGGACGCGCGCAACCGGCCCACCAGCAGGGAGTTGTTGTTCGAGCTGCTGGGGGAGTCGACCGGCGACGTGCCCGCGGAGGTGCTGCGCTCACCCCCGCCGCACATCCTGCGCACTCCGCCGCCGGTGGTGCCGGAGCAGCGCTCCCCGTACGGGCCCGCCGGCGCGGGGCCGATGGCCGAGCCGGAGGCGACCGGAACGCCGGGCGGCTACCAGCTCGCCGCCGCCCACTCGTCACCGCCCGCCACGGAGGCGGAACGTGCCAATCCGGCTGAGAACGCCCCTGACACTGAGGGCTCCTCGCCGTCCGAACCGGGCGGACGGGGAGCGTTCGCCACCGGTCCTTTGGAGATCGCCTTCGGTGCCGGTCCCGCGCCGGGAGCGTTCGCCCCCCATTCTCCGGAGGACGCACGCACACCGGACGCGGGCCTTCGGGGCGGCGCGGGTCCCTTGGACTGCGCGGATTCTTCAGGCGAAACGGGCACGGGTTCAGGATCTCCGGGTGCCATTGGCTCGTTCGGCGAGCGGACCGGCAGGAGGTGGCCGACAGCGGCCATCGCGGTCTGCGCGGCGCTGCTGGTGACGGCGGGAGTCCTGCTGGCCGTGCTCGTCCCGGAACTGACCGGGGACGAGTCCTCCCCGGCGGCCCAGGCGGCCGGACCTCCGTTACCCCCTGCGTCCACGTCGGAGCCCGCGACGCCGGAGCCGGCGACGTCCGAACCGGAGCCGGAGAAGTCCACGCCCGAGAAGTCCGACGAGGCGCAGGGGCCGCGCGAGCCCGCCAGCCAGCCCCCGGTGCCGCGACCGGTGACCGTCGCGATCCCGCCGCTGGCCGGCCTGGACAGAAAGGCGGCGACCAGAGCCATCAGAGACGCCGGGCTGGTGCCGGGTCTCGTCGCCGAGATCGGCTCCACACAACCCATCGGCCGGGTGCTGAGCACCAAGCCCGCCGCGGGAACGGTGGTCCCGCAGGGCAGCACGGTGACGCTGCAGGTGTCGGCGGGCGTGGCGGTGCCCGCGGTAACCGGCATGCAGCGCAAGGCCGCCGAGTCGGCACTCGCCGAGGCGGGCCTCAAGGCCGGCGGCGTCAACCGTACGTGCTCCGACCGGCCCAACGGCCAGGTCGTCTCCTCCGACCCGAAGGCAGGCACCCGCGTCTCCGGCGGCACCCCGGTGAGCCTCACCCTGGCCCGCCACGGCAGCACCGTCCCCGGCGTGGTGGGCCGTTCGGAGGCGGACGGCCGCGCGGCCCTGACGGACGACGGCTTCCGGGTACGGTCGCGCGGCAAGGCCGTGGCGGACGAGTCGCAGGTCGGCACCATCCTGAGTCAGAGCATCGCGGGCGGCACGTGCGCCAAACCGCAAGCCTCCATCGTGATCACCGTCGGCGTCGCTGCCCAGACCGGCCCGGACCCGGGCGAAGAGCCCGACCCCGG
>NZ_POUD01000211.1 GCF_003236395.1 Nonomuraea aridisoli
CCCCGACCCTCAACACCACAGCTCGGGCCACCACCCCGACCCTCAACGCCACTACTCGGGCAACCGCCCGGACCCTCAACGCCGGTTTCACGGTCGGCGCCCCGGGCACCTCGGGAAAGGGCAGTACGTGATGACGGGCTGTCTGGACAACCACGGAGACATCCACCGACACGCCGCCACCCGTCCGTCCCCGGGCGACGCGTGCCACTTCACCAGTCACGTACACCGACGCCTAACGGGCTGCGGCCGTGCCGGGCCCGACGCCCGCTCAGCTGGGAAGCCTCCGTCGGCGGCCTTTCCGCAAGTCCGGCCCGCGCGAAGAGTGCCTGCTCGAAGGCCCGTACCCGGAACGTCCGGGACGTCTCCGACGTTCGACACGGAGAGAGCCGGGACGCCCGGCGCCGGCGTCTCGAGAACACCCACGACGCCAGGCACCGAAACGGCGGGGCCTGCAACGTCGGGTACGAACCACGACGTCGGCATCGGCGTGCGCTCCAGGACGCCCACGGCTCCAGGCGCCGGCATCCCGGCAACACCGGAACCGCCCGGCGCTGGAACGTCTGGAACACCCAGGACGTACGGAACCGGAACGTGCAAGACCGGGACGTCCAGGACCGAGACGTACGGAACCAGAAAGTCCGGGACCGCGACGCGCGGGACCGGAAGGTCGCCTGTACGTGCGGGCCAGGAAATCCGGGACCAGGACGTGCGGGACCGGGAAGTCCGGGGCAGGTGTGGCCGGGCGCGGCGACGGCGGACGATGTGGTGCGGGGCTGGTGAGGGTGGACGGCGTGGAGATGGGCGGCGCGGGGCACACTCGCCCCAGGCCCAGAAGCCGGGGGGCGAGAGCTCCGAGGCCGTGACATCACGGCCCGGGAAACAGAGACAGAAGGGAAGCGAGCGTATGGGAGGGGACCGCTGAGAAAGCGGCAATACGACGAGGACGACGTACGGGTCAGGCCGGGCAAGGGTTCGCGGCCGCGGACCCGCATTCGTCCTGCGCATGAGGATGCTGTCGAAGGGTTCGTGGTGGCGGTCGACCGGGGCCGCTACACCACGCTGGTGGAGCCGGAGCGGCCGAAGGGCTCGGCGCAGAAGCGCAAGCCGCCGCAGCGCCGGCTCGTGGTCGCCATGAAGGCCCGCGAGCTGGGACGCAAGGGCATCGTCGTGGGCGACAGGGTGGCCCTGGTCGGTGACGTGTCGGGACGTCCCGACACGCTGGCCCGTGTCGTACGCGTGGAGCCCCGCACGTCGATGTTGCGCCGTTCGGCCGACGACACCGAGGACACCGACGGCATCGAACGTCCGGTCGTGGCCAACGCCGACCAGCTCGTCATCGTCACCGCGCTGGCCGACCCGCCGCCGCGGCCCCGCATGATCGACCGCATTTTGGTGGCGGCGTTCGACGCCGAGATCGACGCGCTGCTCTGCCTCACCAAGTCCGACCTCGCGCCGCCCGGCGAGCTGCTGTCCCTCTACGAGCCGCTCGGCGTCCCGCACGTCGTGGTCCACAAGGGCGGGTCGCTCGACGAGCTGCGCGACCACCTGGAAGGCCGCATCAGCGTCCTGGTCGGGCATTCGGGTGTCGGCAAGTCCACGCTGGTCAACGCGCTCGTCCCGGACGCCAACCGAGCCGTCTCCCACGTCAACGCGGTCACCGGCCGGGGCCGCCACACGTCCACCTCGGCCGTGGCCCTGGAGCTCCCGGAGGGCGGCTGGATCATCGACACCCCGGGCGTACGCAGCTTCGGGCTGGCCCACGTGTCGGTGGAGACGGTGCTGGCGGCGTTCCCCGACCTGGTGGAGGGCACGGTCGAGTGCCCGAAGGGCTGCACCCACCTGGGCGAGGGCTGCGCCCTGGACGCATGGGTGGCGGCGGGCAACGCCGATGCCCACCGCCTGGAATCCCTCCGCCGCCTGCTGTCCAGCCGCGAGGGCGCCGCAGAAGACGCCCCCCGCCGCGACCCCGCCAACGACTAGCGCTCAGTACCAGCCAACCCCCCACGCCACCGGCCCACGGACACGCGGGCGGGGTGCTTGCGCAATACCGAAACAGCTGCCGAACCGGTCATAAGCGCCAGGGCGTACGTGGTCCGGACTGCTGAGCAAGCTCCACACGTGACCGGGGTCCGCTCGTCAGCCTCGTCTATGCGGGCGGGGCTGGTTTCACTGTCGAAGTGCTCGAAACGACTGTCCGTCAATGCCCGCAACGCCTCGTCTCCAATTCGCGTAGTTCCGAGGTCGAATCTCGGGACTACGCTCCCAGGTGCGACTTCCGAGATTTGCGCAATCTGGGTTGCCCTAGAAGCCCGGATCCGCTCGCGAGATGACGAAGCGCGGCTCTCACCCGCCTACGGGAACGTCCTGGCAAGGACGCCGCGCTGGAGCGTACGCCGCTGTCGGCCGAGACCCGGCGCACCTACCGCTCCCGGGCCCGGAGCTCCTGTCTTGGCCAGCCGACCACGCCGTCACCTACACCACCGACCCCTTATCGACCGCCAGGCCCGCGACCGGGTCGTGCGCGACTACCGGATGTGGCCGCCGCGCAACAGTCCTCCCGGCCGTAGCCGCGTGTACGTCCGCCGTGCTGCCGGTGATCAGGGCGGTCTGGCCGGTCATGTCGCTCAGTGTCATCCGTGTTTCCCAGGTTCGATTGGGACGCTGTCGCACGGGTCGGCCTGGGGAAGCATCAGGGCATGCAAGGCGTCAGCACGAGATCAGCTCTCGCGTGATGTCGTGGAGGCGTAGTGCGTCGTGCCGGTCGAAGGCGCGGCCGTCCAGCGACAGCCGACGCTTCTGCCAGTGCGCGGTGAAGGGCTCGGCCGGCGGGTCGTCCAGGAGCACGGTCATGGGCGCTATCGCCCTCGGCACCGATGCGGCGAACAGGGTGAAGAACGCCGTTGTCACCGCACGTAGCGGTTGCGGCAGGCTCGCGGGCATGCCGGTGGAGACGACGCCGGGGTTGTAGCCGATGTAGGAGATGCCGCTGCCGGCGTGCAGCACGCCGCAGGCGACCCCAAGGAGGTCGTTGGCCCGGAAGGACTGCAGGGTGGCCCTGGTCCCGCTGTAGGTCTGCGTCAGCTGCAGGTCATCCCAGTGGATGCGGCCCAGCGGAACACCGGGCGTGCCCACGTTCATGACGACCGGACGGCGGGCGGCTCGCAGCGCATCATGGAGGCCGTAGCTCAGCACGAAACGGCTGAGGTAGGCGAGCGCGAAGCTGTGCTCGAAGCCCTCGCGGGTGGTCACGCGGTCGCCGAGAAGCCGGTATCGCTGGGCGCACAGGATCAGCTTGTCCACGACCGGATGATCTTCGGCAAGGCGTCTGACGAGTTCCCTGGAAGCGGCCACCGAGGTGAGGTCGGCACGCACGAAGCTGATCCGCCCTGCCGACAGGGCTCTGGCCTCGGCGAGCAAGGCTTGGCCCTTTTCCGCGGTGCTGCCGATGGCGATGACGTGGGCGCCTTGCTGGAGGTAGTGGAGGGCGAGCCCCTTGCCGAGCCCATCGGTGCCTCCGGTGATGACCACGATCTGCATGCTTCACCTGCTCTCCCCGCACACCCACCTAAGTGGATATGAAGTATCCGCTTATGTCCGGCAGCCTAGCACGAAGCGGATATGATGTATCCAGTTAGTCGGACCGACGGGATGCCATGAGCGAAAAGACACCGGCGCTGCGCCGCGACGCCGAGCACAACCGGCAGCGCACACTTGCGGCGGCACAGGAAGTGTTCGCCGCACGCGGGCTGCAAGCCACGCTCAACGACGTCGCCCACCACGCACGACTCGGCGTCGGCACCGTCTACCGACGGTTTCCCAACAAGGAAGCCCTCGCCGAGGCCGTCTACGCCGGCAAGCTCGACGACATCCGCGCCACGGCACAGGCCGCACTGGCAGGACGGGACGCCTACGAAGCACTTCGAGCGTTTCTCGAACATGCTCTGGAACAGGCCGCGACCGACCGCGGGCTCCGCGAGCTGATACGGCAGGGCACGGGCGACAGCGAGCAGATCGCTCGCGCGCGGCAAGGCATCGTGGAATCCTGCGGCCACCTCATCGCCCGCGCGCAGGAACAGGGCACGATGCGGGACGACATCACCGTGGACGACATCGCGCCCATCGTCGCGATGATCGACTCCGTGATGGATCTGCCGTCCACCGGCGCCGCGCGACCGTGGCGACGCTACCTCGCGCTCATCCTCGACGGCCTACGGACCAGCGCGGCCCATCCAGGTCCGCGCTCGTCATAGCGCGAAGGCGCTGGACGACATTGCTGTCGAACGACAACACAGATCACCACGCTTCTGCGTCACGAGCGGCAGGACACCTCGCCGTCACCTGGGAGCAGGAGGGTCAGTAGGCGGCGGACGTCGGATCCGAGTGCGGCGGAAGCGGACGGTTCGCGTTACGGGCGGTTGGGGCGGAGGGTCCAGGTGACCGTGAGAGTGGAGACCACGGTGCCGTCGGCGTTCGTGAGGTCCACGGCGACGTCGAAGACCGGCCGTTCACCCGCCTCCAGCCGCTCCAGCACCTCCGCCCGCGACGCGAGCAGCCGCGCCTCCGCGCGGATCTCCCCCGTCGCCACCTTCCGGAAGTCGATGGTGGCCGTCGTCGGCAGCGGTACGGCGCGCCCCAGCTGGTCGCCGAAGACCGACAGCACGGCCGCCCCCGACGCCGACTCCGCGAGCGTGAACAGCACCCCCGCGTGCGGCCCGCCCACGTGGTTGCGCAGGTCCTCACGGTCGGGCACGTGACATACCGCCCGCCCCTCCGACACGGCGTCGAAAACGACCCCCAAGGTCCGGGCGAACGGGACACTCTCCAGCAGCAAACCACCGACATCTATCGACATGGTGGACATGCTACTGGTGGGTAACTGGAATACGTGTTACCAGAAAAGGGGCGTTGGCCACTGATGTCGGGATAAGCGACACGGTAGCGTGGGCGACCGTGCAGGGTTATAACGATGATCTTCGTCTCGCGCATGTCATGGCGGATGCCGCCGATGACCTGACCATGCGGCGGTTCAAGGCGGTCGACCTCAAGGTCGAGACCAAGCCCGATCTGACGCCGGTCAGCGACGCCGACCGCGCGGTGGAGGAGGCCATCCGGGGAACGCTGCGCCGGGCCAGGCCGCGGGACGCGGTCGTCGGCGAGGAGTTCGGCAAGACCGGCTGGGGCGCGCGTTCGTGGATCATCGATCCGATCGACGGCACCAAGAACTACGTCCGCGGCGTCCCCGTGTGGGCCACGCTGATCGCCCTCATGGAGTACGGACGGGTCGTCGTCGGCCTGGTCTCGGCCCCCGCGCTCGGCAAGCGCTGGTGGGCGGCCTCCGAGGGCGGGGCGTGGACCGGCAAGAGCCTGACGAAGGCCACCCGCATGCAGGTGTCGTCCGTTTCGTCCCTGGAGGACGCCTCGTTCTCGTACAGCAGCTTCAGCGGCTGGGAGAAGACGGGACGGCTGGAGAACTTCCTCGACCTCGGCCGCTCCTGCTGGCGGACGCGCGCGTACGGCGACTTCTGGTCGCACATGATGGTCGCCGAGGGTTCGGTGGACCTGTCGGCCGAGCCCGAGCTGTCTCCATGGGACATGGCGGCGCTCACCGTGATCGTCGAGGAGGCCGGCGGCGTCTGGACCGACGTCGCCGGCGTGCGGGGCCTGGAGGGCGGCAGCCTCGTCTGCACGAACGGCGTCCTGCACGACGAGGTGATCAACCGCCTCAACGGCACCACCATCCTGCGCTAGCAGCCGAAGGGCACCCCATCCACCCTCGGCGACCAGCCCCCGGTCAGCCGGCGCGCGGACCGGCCTGTGACTGGATGTGGGCGGTGGCGGCGTTCAGCTCGCGTTCATCTTTGATGGTCACGTTCCCCTCGTACGTCACCCCGGTGGGCGGGTCGTCGTGCCCGAGCGGATCGGCGTCCCAGAAGTTGCCCCGGTAGACGACGTTCTCCAAGGGCGGCGCGACGTGCAGCACGGCGGTGTTGTCGGCCCGCAGGACGACGTTCTCCTCGACGGTCACCCAGCTGGCCCCGTAGTCGGTGTAGAGCCCGAAGTTGTACGGCGTGATCGTGTCCCTGATGACGTTGCCCCGCACCACCGCGCCGTCGGCGGCCGAGTCGCCCTGCGGACCCGACAGGTAGACGCCGCCCCCGTCGGCCAGCGCCTTCATGGTGTTCGAGGTCAGGTTGCGCAGAATGCGGGTGCCCCGGCCGGGCCCGGCGACGATGCCGCAGTGCGGCACGTCTGCGACCTCGTTGCCGACGATGCCGCAGCCGTGCGTACCGGTCACGGAGATGCCCGGCGAGCCGCTGAACTCGAGCCCCACCTCGCGGATCCGGTTGTCCTCGATCGTGGTCCCCCGGCCGCCCGACACCACGACGGCGCCGGCGCAGAGCGTGTCGAAGCCGCAGCCGCGTACGGTGACGCCCTCGCCGCCCGTGATGCCGAGCCCGGAGGCCCCGAGCCGGGTGAACCGGCAGCCCTCGATCACCGCCCCGACCGTGTCCTCGAACGTCACGCAGGCCGGTATCGTGACGGAACTCGCGGGATACGTCACGAATCCGTCGTCCAGCATCGCCTTCTCGACGTCGCCGCCCTCGTAGAAGCCGTTGCCGTGGTAGTGCGGGAAGCCGGCCGGGTGCCCGGGCCGCAGCCAGGTGGCGTCGGCGAACACGAGCCCCCTGAACGCCACGTCCCGCGCCCCCGCCACCCTGACCAGCGTCTCCAGCACCGGCGCCACCACGTGCGTGCGTGCCGGGTCCTCCCCCGGCCACGGCAGGTACAGCAGCATGTGGTCGCCCGGCCGGGAGCGGTCGAGCACGAAGGTGCCCGGCTCGGTGAGGAAGCTCGCGTCGTTCTCGATCCGGGTGGGCAGGCCGGGGCCGCGTGACGGCATGCCCTGCCAGCTGAAGTCGTACAGCTTCATGGCCAGCCCGAAGCCCGGCTGCGCCATGGTCACGGTCGAGCCGGAGACCGAGGCCACCGGCAGGCGGGCCTCCGTCCACGGGTAGACGCCGCGGTAGACGAACTCGACGTCGCCCGGGCTGCGCCAGCCGAGCGGCGCGTCGGTGACGTACCCGGTCTCGGTCTGGACGGCCGTGCCGGGCAGGCCGTCGCGGGCGGCGCGGGGCGCGCGGCGGCCGTCCACCGTGAGCCCGCGGGTCTCCAGGTCGCCGACCTCCGCGAGCCAGACGCCGTCGCGCTCCCGCCACCCGGTGATCCGCCGGCCGCCGCTGATCACGGCCTCCTCGCCCTCGTACGCCTGGTAGACCGTGCCGGAGTCGGCCTCGGTGAGCTCGAAGGGGCGGTCGAGGACGTGGACGCCGCCCCTCAGGTTGACGACCGCGCCGCCGGAGACCTCACGCGCCACCGCCCGGGCGCGTTCCAGGGTCGCTAACGGACGCTCGATCGTGCCGGGCCAGGAGTCGTCGCCGGTGGGGGCGACGTGGAGCTGGAACATGCGCACCGCCTTTGCTGTTTATGCCGTACACGTAGTAGTACACCATAAACAAAGGAGGCGCCGATGACGCAAGACCCCGACCACGCGGTCGAGCTGCTGTGGCGGGAGCGGGAACGCGAACCGCGGCAGGGCCTGAGCCTCGACCGCATCGTGCGCGCGGCCGTCGAGCTGGCCGACGCCGAGGGGCTCGCGGGTCTGTCCATGCGCAAGGTGGCCGACCGGCTCGGCTTCACCACGATGTCGCTCTACCGCCACGTGCCGGGCCGCGACCACCTCGTCGACCTCATGCGCGACGCGGTCCTGGCCGAGCACCCGGAGCCGGCCGCCGGCGGCGACTGGCGTACACGCCTGGAGGAGGTCGCCCGGCAGGCGTGGCGGCTGCGCGGGCGGCACCCGTGGCTGGCCGAGATCCGCGGCACCCGCCACGTTCCCGGCCCGAACGCGGTCGCCCGCTACGACGAGATGCTCGGCGCGCTGACCGGCACCGCGCTGCGCCCATCCGAGGTGATCGCCGCCGCGGGCCTGGTCGGCCGCTTCGTCGACGCCGAGGCCCTGCTCCTGGTGGAGACGCGGCGCGAGGAGCGCCGCAGCGGCGTGTCCGAGGAGGAGTGGTGGGGCGCCCGCGACTCCCTGTACGATCGCCTCGACCGCTACCCGGCGCTCTCCCACCTGTGGGAGGCGGGCGGCTGGGACCACCCGGAGGACTCCTTCGAGTTCGGCCTGGCCCGGCTCCTCGACGGCATCGAGGCCCTCATCCGCCGCCGTGACGAAACCCGTGACGAAACATGCAGGGAATGCGGCACGCGACTGGAGCCCGCCGACTCCGGCCGCCCCCGCGTCTACTGCTCGCGGGCGTGCCGGCAACGGGCGTACCGCAGACGTCAGACCGGTTAGAGCGCCAGCACCCGCCGCACTGCGTTCATCAGACCGTCCCGGTACGCACCCCCGAACAGCACCACGTGCACGAGCAGCGGATGCAGCTGGTGCAGCGGCACCCGCTCCCGCCACCCGTCCGCCGGCGGCCATTCCTCCCGATACGCCCCCAGCACCCGATCGAGGTACGGCAGCCCGAACAGGTCGAGCATCGCCAGGTCGGTCTCCCGGTGCCCGCCGTGCGCCGCCGGATCGATCAGCACCCCCGACCCGCCCGACCACAACACGTTCCCGCTCCACAGATCCCCGTGGATGCGCGCGGGCGGCTCGACCGGCCCCGCCACCTCGGCGAACCGCTCCACGGCCCGCTCCACCAGCGCGACGTCCGCCGCGGGCAGCCGCGCCATCCGCAGGAACGGCAGCACCCGCCGCGAGGCGTAGAACGCCGGCCAGTCGCCGGCGGGCGTGTTGTCCATCGGCAGCGTGGCGATGAACCCGGGCCACGGCGCCCCGAACCCCGGCGCGCCGGCCCGGTGCAGCCGGGCCAGCGACCGCCCGAACCGTTCGGCCGCCGCCGCGCTCGGCGGCTCGGCGGGCACCCAGGACAACACCAGCCGGTCCGGCCCCGCCTCGACGACCTCGGGAACGTCGGCGACCTCGCCCAGCCACCGCAGCCCGGCCGCCTCGGAGGCGAAGACCTCCGAGGCCGCACCGATCTTCACGAAGACCTCGCGCCCGTCCTCCAGCACCCCCCGCTGCAGCCGCCGGCCGTGGGAGGCGCCCAGGTCCTCAGCCGATCTCATCGGCGATGTGCTTGGCGACGCCCTCGGAGGCGGCCTCGACCAGCGCGAGCACCTCCTCGAACCCTTCCCTGCCGTCGTAGTAGGGGTCCGGCACCTCGGCGCCCTCCGGCGCGGACGGATCGAACGAGCGGAACAGCCGGACCTCCACGCCCGGGGGCGCGATGCGGCCGAGGGTGGCCACGTTGTCCCGGTCCATGGCGAGCACGAGGTCGTAGCGGTCGAACCAGTCGCGGGTGAACTGCCGGGCGCGGTGGGCGCTGCCGTCGTAGCCGTTCTCGGTGAGGATCTCGAGCGCCCGTTCATCCATGGGGCCGCCCACGTGCCAGCTGCCGGTCCCGGCGCTCTCCACGGTGACGCGGTCGCCGAGCCCGCGCTCCTCCAGCGTTCTCCTGAGGACGACCTCGGCCATCGGCGAGCGGCAGATGTTCCCCATACACACCACGCAAACGCGATAAGTCATACCACCCATCATGAGGGTGACCTGGCGCGTTCACCGAACGTTCACCCTTGTCAGGGGGTCTGAGTCACCTTGGCCGCATAGCTTTCGTGGCGACTAAGGACCAAGTGGGAGGACCCAAACCGTGAAGTATGCAGGCCGGCTCGCCGCCGTCGCCCTCGCCGGCGCGCTCTCGCTCGCTGCGTGCGGCACAGACAACAACAACCCCCAGGCCGGTGCCACCTCGTCGGCCGCCGCCGCGGGGAACGACGCAGGTCTGAGCGGCACGATCAACGCCGCGGGCTCCTCGGCCCAGGCCAACGCGATCACCGAGTGGACGAAGAACTTCACGGCCACGAACCCCGGTGTCACCCTCAACTACCAGCCCAGCGGCTCGGGCGCGGGTGTGCAGTCGTTCATCCAGGGCACGGTGGCCTTCGCCGGCTCCGACTCGGCCCTGAAGGAGGACGAGGCCCCGCAGGCCGACGCCCGCTGCAAGACCGGCAAGGCCATCAACATCCCGATGGTGACCGGCCCGGTCGCGGTCGTCTACAACCTGCCCGGCGTCGACGGCATCCAGCTGTCCCCCAAGACGCTGGCCGGCATCTTCAACAGCAAGATCACCAAGTGGGACGACGCCGCCATCAAGGCCGAGAACCCTGACGCGCAGCTGCCCTCGACGCCGATCCAGGCGTTCCACCGCTCCGACGAGTCGGGCACCAGCGACAACTTCACCAAGTTCCTCAAGGCCACCGCCGAGGCCGACTGGCCGCACGAGCCGGGCAAGGCGTGGCCGGCCGAGGCCAAGGGCCAGGGCTCCAAGGGCTCCGACGGCATCGCCTCCTCGGTGAAGGACACCGAGGGCGCCATCAGCTACGTCGAGCTCTCCTACGCCGAGAACTCCGCGCTGCAGACGGCCAAGGTCGCCAACGGCGCCGGCGAGTTCGTCGAGCTCACCGCGGAGAGCGCGGCCAAGACGGTCGAGACCGCCGAGATCACCGGCACCGGCAACGACCTCGCCCTGTCGATCGACTACGCCACCAAGACGCCGGGCGCGTACCCGATCGTGCTGGTGACGTACGAGATCACCTGCGAGAAGGGTCTGCCGGCCGAGGAGGCGAAGGTCGTCAAGAGCTTCCTGCAGTACACGGCCAGCGACGAGGGCCAGGCGGCGCTGACCGAGCTGGGCTACGCCCCCCTGTCGGGCGAGCTGCTCACCAAGGTCCGCACCGCCGTCGAGGCGATTTCCTAAGACTCCATGACGACGAACGTTCGTACCCGTGAAGGCGGGCCGGTCAAGCACCGGTCCGCCTCGCGGCGCAGCCATGGCGAAGCACCTTTCCGCATCGTGTCCACCGCGGCGGGCATCCTCCTCCTGGCGATCATGGCGGCCATCGCCGTGTTCCTCATCAGCGAGGCGCTCCCGGCCCTGCGGGCGAACGAGGCCGACTTCTTCACGGAGCGGACCTGGAACCCGAACAGCGAGCGGGTCTTCGGCATCGCGGCGCTCGCCTTCGGCACGGTCTTCAGCTCCGCGCTGGCGCTGGTCATCGCCACCCCGATCGCCATCGGCGTGGCGCTGTTCATCTCGCACTACGCGCCCCGCCGGCTCGCCGCCCCGCTCGGCTACCTCATCGACCTGCTCGCCGCCGTCCCCAGCGTGGTCTACGGCCTGTGGGGCGTGGCCTTCCTCGTGCCCCTGCTGCGCACCCCGTCGCAGTGGCTGAACGAGCACCTCGGCTGGTTCCCGCTGTTCGCCGGCGAGGGCATCATCGGCGGCAAGACCATGCTGGCCGGCGCCATCGTCCTGGCCATCATGATCCTGCCGATCATCGCGGCCATCTCCCGTGAGGTCTTCCTCCAGGCCCCGAAGATGAACGAGGAGGCGGCGCTCGCGCTCGGCGCCACCCGCTGGGAAATGATCAAGATGGCCGTGCTGCCGTTCGGCCGCCCGGGCGTCATCAGCGCCGCCATGCTCGGCCTCGGCCGCGCCATGGGCGAGACCATCGCGGTCGCGCTGATCTTCCCGGCGACATTCGACATCACCTTCGAGATCCTGACGCCCCACGCCAACAGCATCGCCGCGAACATCGCCAACGGCTTCGGTGAGGCCAACGACATCGGCCGCGGCGCGCTGATCGCCTCCGGTCTGGTGCTGTTCGTCATCACGCTGCTGGTCAACATGGGCGCGCGGATGATCATCAACCGCCGTAAGGAGTACGCGAGGGCCGGCGCATGACCACCATCCAGCACATCTCCACCAGCCGCCGGATCAAGGACCGGGTCGTCCAGGGCCTGGTCTATCTTGCGTTCGCGGCGGCCGTCGTCCCCCTCGTGTCGGTGCTCTGGCTCGTCATCTCCAACGGCCTGGCCCGCTTCGACCTGGAGTTCCTCACCCACTCCATGAACGGCATCGGCGCCAGGGACGCCCACGGCGGCGCCTACCACGCCATCATCGGCACGCTGCAGCAGGTCCTGCTGGCCGGCGTCATCTCGGTGCCGATCGGCCTGTTCACGGCGATCTACCTGGTCGAGTACGGCAACAACGGCCGCCTGAGCCGCGCCATCAGCTTCTTCGTCGACGTCATGACCGGCATCCCCTCGGTCGTGGCCGGCCTGTTCGTCTTCGCGTTCTGGATCCTTTTCCTCGGCTTCGAGTACTCCGGCTGGGCGGGCGCGCTCGCGCTGTCGATCCTCATGATGCCGACGGTCGTCCGGTCCGCGGAGGAGATGCTCCGGCTGGTCCCCAACGACCTGCGGGAGGCCTCGTACGCGCTGGGCGTGGCCAAGTGGCGCACGATCGTCAAGGTCGTGCTGCCGACGGCGTTCACCGGCATCGTCACCGGCATCATGCTGGCCGTGGCCCGCGTCGCCGGCGAGACCGCGCCCCTGCTGATGACGGTGTTCTTCACCAACTCCATCAACCACGACCCGTTCAGCGGGCCGCAGATGGGTCTTCCGCTCTTCGTCTTCGACCAGGCGGCGCGTCCCAACGACACCGCCGTCGACCGGGCGTGGACCGGAGCCCTCACGCTCATCCTGATCGTCATGCTGCTCAACCTGGTGGCGCGCCTGATCGCGTGGTGGCGCTCGCCCGCCAGGGGCCGATAGGGGGTAACCACCGCAATGTCCAAGCAGATCCAGGTCTCGGGGCTGGACGCGTACTACGGGTCGCACAAGGCGATCGAGGACGTGTCGATGACCATCGAGCCCCGCTCGATCACCGCGTTCATCGGCCCGTCCGGATGCGGCAAGTCGACGTTCCTGCGCACGCTCAACCGCATGCACGAGGTGATCCCCGGCGCGCGCGTGGAGGGCAAGGTGCTGCTCGACGGCGAGGACCTCTACGCCCCTACCGTCGAGCCCGTCTCGGTCCGCCGGATGATCGGCATGGTCTTCCAGCGCCCCAACCCGTTCCCCACGATGTCGATCTACGAGAACGTCGCCGCGGGCCTGCGCCTGAACGGCCGCGTCAGCAAGTCGGAGATGGACGGCATCGTCGAGGAGTCGCTGAAGGGCGCCAACCTCTGGAACGAGGTCAAGGATCGCCTCAACAAGCCCGGCGCGGGCCTGTCCGGCGGTCAGCAGCAGCGGCTCTGCATCGCCCGGGCCATCGCGGTCAGGCCGCAGGTGCTGCTGATGGACGAGCCGTGCTCGGCCCTCGACCCGATCTCCACGCTGGCCATCGAAGACCTCATGGCCAAGCTGAAGGACCAGTACACCATCGTCATCGTCACCCACAACATGCAGCAGGCCGCCCGGGTCAGCGACAGGACGGCGTTCTTCAACCTGGCCGAGCAGGGCAAGCCCGGCAAGGTCGTCGAGATGGACGAGACGTCCCGCATGTTCACCAATCCGTCCCAGAAGGCCACCGAGGACTACATCACGGGGCGCTTCGGCTGATGACCCACCTGCAGGGGGCATCCACGATGAACGGGGACACGAGGACGAAGCCCATACTGCTCATCGCCGACCCCGACAGCGCCGTCGTGGAGGAGCTCGCCGCGGCCCTCGAACAGGAGGGCGTCGCCGTCTCGGGCGCCTCCGACGGCGCTCAGGGCCTGCTGCAGGCAGGCGCGCTGCAACCTGACGTCGTGCTGGTCTCGGCCACGCTGCCGGTCATCGACGCGGTGGAGTTCGTCCGCGCCGTCCGGGTGGCGCGCGCCGTACCGGTCCTGCTCGGCATCGACGAGGGGCACGCCGAGCAGGCGGTACGCGCGCTTGCGGCCGGCGCGGCCGCCTGCGTGGCCAGGCCCTACCGCGTGCCCGAGTTGCTGCCTTTCATCCAGGCGGCCTCACCGGAGTCGCGCAAGGTCCTGGCCGTCGGCGGCGTCGAGCTCGACGTCCAGGCCTACCAGGTACGCGTCGGCGGCCGCGCCGTGCACCTGCCGCTGCGGGAGTTCGAGCTGCTGCAGTACCTGATGCGCAACGCCGACCGCACCGTCACACGGGAGCAGATCATGCGCCACGTCTGGCACGCCGCCGCCAACACCTCGACCAACACGATCGCGGTGCACGTCAAGCGGCTGCGGGCCCGGCTGGGCGACGAGGACGACCAGCTCATCCAGACCGTACGCGGGGTGGGCTACCGGCTGGTCACGCCGAGCATCTCCGAAACTCCCGCATGATCCGTCCGGCTACGCCTTCGACCGTCGCGATCCCGTACCCCACCTCGGGGCTGCCCTCGGTGAGGACCGCGACGGCGTAGTCGCGGCCGTCACCGCTGATCAGCCCCACGCTGATCACGGCCCAGCGCTTGTTCGACACGCGCCTGAGCCAGCCGTTCTTCAGCGCCACGCGCTCGCCCGGGCACGCGGCGGCGCTGACGCCCCAGTCCTGGCCGTCCACGACCGCGCCCATGAGCCTGCGTACCTGCGCGCGGTCGCCGGTCCGGAGCGGGCTCTCGTCCGACACCAGCGTCGTCATGAGCCGCACCTGGTCGTCCACGGACGTCGGGGTGATCCCCCAGCAGTACAGGTCCACGCAGGCGCCCGGCACACCCCTGGTGTGCTTCAGCCCGAGTCTCCTGCCCGCCTCGGTGAACCCGGCCGCCCCGCCGATCCGCAGCCACAGCCGGTCGGCCGCGTGGTTGTCGCTGTAGCGGATCATCAGCTCCGCGTCCCGCCGCACGGACGCGGGCAGCTTCTTCCAGCGCGTACGCAGCAGCAGCGCCATGAGGATCTGCACCTTCGCCGTACTGGCGGTGATCAACCGCTCGCCCGCGTGGTAGCGGTAGACCCGTCCGGTCGCCAGATCCTTGACCATGGCCGTGACAGGCCCCGGCCGTCCCGCGAGGTAGCGGTCGAGCCGCTCGGTGATCCGCGCCGCGCGCACCGGGCGCACCTGCTCCGTTGCCACGACCCGCTCGGCCGTCCGCTGCCGCGGCAGCTGATTCGTCCGCTGCCGCGGGATTCCGGCCATGATGTGCAGGGGGAAGGCGGCCGCGGGCACGGCCGCCACGGCCCGGACGGGCGCGGTCCTCTTCACCGATGTGACCGATACCAGCGGCAGGATCAGGGCCAGCACGATGACCAGTCGCGGTATCGCCTTGATCCCCGCAGCGACCACCCGCCGATTATCCCGAAATTTCGGGATACGGGGCTAGATGCGGGAAGCGGCCAGTTTCGCGATCGTGTCGTCGTCGCAGGTGGCCCAGAAGCCGCCCACGACGTCCTCCAGGTGCTCCAGCGACTCCGCACAGAACAGCACGTCCTGATATTTCGTGATGTCGTACTCCGTCGTCCCCATGGCCGCCAGATCGAGCGACCGGATGTCCATCCCTCGGAACTCCTCGATCTCCCCGTACGACGACAGAATCCCGGCCCCGTACGCCCGCAGCTCCCCGGCCTCCCGCATCACCCCGAACTCCAGCGTGAACCAGAACACCTTGGAGACGAACTCCAGCGCCTCCTCGCTCTCCACCCGCCGCGCGGCCTGCCCCGCCAGCCGGTAGAGGGCCGCGTACCGATCACTGGCCAGCGCGTTCGCGTGCCCGACGACCTCGTGGATCACGTCCGGTTCCGGCGTGTAGAACGGCACGGAGTGGTGGCGGATGTACTGCGTCGAGTGGAAGAAGCCGTCCGCCAGCACCCCGTAGAAGTCCCGCAGCGGCACGAGCCCCGCCGCCGGCAGGTACCGGAACCCGGTCAGCGGCTCCAGCAGCCGCGACACCTCTTCGAGCTGCGGGATCCGCTCGTGCGGCAGCCCCAGCCGCTCGGCGCCCGCGAGGTACTCGGCGGTGGCGTACTTGGCGTGTTTGACCGCCAGCTCACGGGTGACCGCCGCCCACACCTGGTGCTCCTGCTCGGTGTACTCGGCCGCGGGGATCGGCGTCCCCGGCCGGTGGTTCAGGGCCAGCGCGGCGATCGCGTTGCGCCGCGCCCGATAGACCGGATCCGCGAACCCCGGATGGGACGAGGCCAGCTCGACCACCACGGACCCATCTTCCTGGGCCGCGACCGGCGCGAAGTACTGCGCTTCCTCAAACATGCCTCACATGACAGCAACTCGCCGCAAAGGTGGCAATAGCGCTCAATTCTGCTGAACGATATGCTCAATTCCGCCCTCCGTACGCCATGATCACTGGTCGAATCGCACAGTCCCCAAGGAGCCCCCGTGGACGATCTCGACGCCCGCCTGCTCGTGACCATGCGGGCACACCCGCGCATCGGCCTGACCGAGCTCGCCCGGCAGCTGGGCGTGGCGCGCGGCACCGTACAGACCCGGGTGGACAAGCTCATGGCGGGCGGCGTGATCAAGGACTTCGGGCCGACCGTCGATCCGGCACGAACGGGACATCCCATCCTGGCGTTCGTGTGGCTGCAGATCGCCCAGGGCCGCCTGGCAGAGGCGGTGGAACGGCTGCGGAGCGTCCCCGAGATCCTGGAGGCCCACGGCACGAGCGGCCAGCACGACCTGCTCTGCCGCGTGGTGGCCAAGAGCACCGATCACTTGCAGGACATCATCGCCGACATCCTGACATCGCCGGCGATACAGCGCACCGACACCACGATCGCACTGTCGACGCAGATCCCGTACCGAATAGAGCCACTTCTCCTCCCCCGCTGATACGATCCGTCACTACTGAGCAGTAGATAGACATTCGGGGCAAGAGTGACGTACGACAACCAGTCGCACCAGCCTCCTTCGCATGCCGGCCCCCCACCCGGCCGGCACGCGAAGGAGGCT